>JBEBBQ010000020.1:0-10632 GCA_041158325.1 Actinomycetota bacterium
TTGCTCAAATCTGCGCATGGAGCGTAGAGTCGCGCCAACAGAAAGAGGTTTCTCGCTTGAACGCTAAATCGACATTTGATGATGATGTGGCAACTACCGCCACTCTTCTCGGGCGCGAACCCAAGAACTTCCGCGTTCCACCAGCCCCAATTGAGGGCCAGCCATCCAAGATCATCTCGATCTTTAATCAAAAGGGTGGCGTCGGTAAGACAACTACAACGATCAACCTTGGAGCTGCAATTGCAGAACTTGGTCGTCGCGTTCTGCTCGTCGACTTCGACCCACAAGGCGGTTTATCTCTGGGTTTAGGTGTCAATGCACACGCGCTTCCACTAGAGAACACTGTCTATTACGCATTGATGACCGCTGATGCAAACATTGATGAGATTGTTCTTAAATCATCTGTTGCCGGTCTTGATTTCCTTCCTGCCAACCGCGACCTAGGTACCGCCGAAACAACGCTCGGTGCTGAAATCGGCGGTCAACAATATTTGAAGCGCGCACTTGGTCGCTTGAAGGATCGTTACGACGTTATCTTGATCGACTGCCAACCAACGATGGGACAGTTAACAATCAACGCACTTGTTGCATCTGATGAAGTTATCGTTCCTTTGCAATGTGAATACTTTGCTCTGCATGGTTTTATTGAGCTAAAGGGAAACATTGAGAAAGTAAAGAGCTTCCTTAACCCAGATCTAAATCTAATCGGCATCCTTGCAACCATGTATGAGAAGAAGACGTTGCACAACCGTGAAGTTTTGACAGCAATCTTGGAGAAATATCCAGATGATGTCTTCGAAACAATCATCGCAAAGACGATTCGCTTCTCAGAAACAACTGTTGCTGGAGAGCCAATTACTAGTTATGCATCATCTTCAGGGGGTGCTGCTTCTTACCGCAGATTAGCCCGTGAACTAATTGCCCGAGGAGGCGCACGATGACACGTAGAGCAAGCTTGCCGGGAGCAGATGAACTCTTTCGCGCAAATACCCCAGCACTTAGCGCAGTTCGCCAAGTTGTTGAAGAAGCTCAAGAAGTTAGCAAACCGATTGGTGTTGCACCATCAACTCCAAAGACAAAGAAGGGCGTTCGCTCAACGCCACGTCGCCGCGTTACTACTGTGGATCGCTCACCTTCCGGTCGCGAAAAACACGATGAAAAAATTACTGTTTATCTCTCCCCTGATGAGCTCTTTGATCTTGATCAAGCCCGCCTTACTCTGCGCGGAGATCTTGGTTTAGCTGTGGATCGTGGTCGCATTGTTCGCGAATCTATTGCGGTCATTGTCGCAGATCTTGAAGCAAAAGGTGATCAATCAATCCTTGCACGTAGACTCCGCGGAATTTAATTAGCCCGCGGGTGCGCGGTTGCATAAGCCTCACGCACTTTATCTATCGTAATCAAGGTATAAATCTGAGTCGTAGTCACTGATGCATGGCCAAGAAGTTCTTGTACAACTCGAATATCAGCGCCGCCATCTAAAAGATGCGTCGCATATGAATGCCGGAAGACGTGTGGAGACACTTTTCCAGTTAATCCGGTTGCGTCCGCAGCATCCGAAATCATCTGCCAAGCGCTCTGTCTAGATAATCGACTACCGCGTTGATTTAGAAAAAGTGCTGTCTCAACTCGTGCAGATTTACTCTTTGCCAAAAGATTGGGACGAATTCTGACGAGATATTCATCCAACGCCGTCTTCGCGAAACTTCCCATCGGAACCATTCGTTCCTTTGATCCTTTCCCGCGTAACTTGAGAACTGTTATCGGCTTTCCTTCTACTTCACTCTGCGAGAAGTCGTTTATATCAATTCCAACGATTTCACTTACTCGTGCGCCAGTTCCATATAAAAGTTCGATGATCGCATGATCACGTAGCGAGATTGGATCTGATTCACGTTTAGTGGCATCGATCAGCGATGTGATCTCCTTGATTGTCAAAGCCTTGGGCAGCCTTCGCGGCACCTTCGAACTAGCGATAGATGCAACAGGATTAGGTGTGGCGAACTCCTGGGCCAAGTACTTGTAAAAACTCTTAAGTGCGGAGATATTCCGGTTAATGCTGGTAACCGAAAGGTTTCTAGATTTCAACCAAACTTCGAAACTTACAATCTCTACTTCGCTTAGCTTTTCAAAGTTATGGTCTGCCTCTACTAAAAAATTAGAGAACTTAGTTAAATCCCGACTGTATGCAACAAGCGAGTTCTTCGAAAGACCGCGTTCAATAGTTAAATGATCTAAAAATTGTTTGAGCGCTTGATCAAACTTCATAACCGTGCGCTACGGCAACAGCGCTATATCGGATCTTGCCGGCGTGAACATTTAGGCCACGATCCAGAGCAGGATCTTCCTCTATTGCCCTCTCCCAACCCTTGTTAGCGATTGCTAAAGCATATGGAAGCGTTGCATTAGTAAGGGCGTAAGTTGAAGCAACAGGTACAGCGCCTGGCATATTTGCAACGCAGTAAAAGACTGAATTGTGAACGTTAAAAGTTGGTTCAGCATGCGTCGTTGGCTTCGAATCTTCAAAGCAACCACCTTGATCGATGGCGATATCCACCAATACAGAACCCGGTTTCATCTGAGCAACCTGCGCGTTTGTCACCAACTTCGGTGCCTTAGCTCCGTGAACCAGCACTGCACCGATTACCAAATCAGCGCTCTTTATCTCACGATCAATTGCGTGAAGCGTTGACGCCAAAGTCTTGATTCGACCGTTGTAGAGAGAATCGATATGTGCCAAACGCGCCAAGGAGCGATCGAGCACCGTTACATCAGCACCCATTCCCATCGCAATAACTGCCGCATTAAGTCCTGCTACTCCCCCGCCAATTACAACAACTTTTCCAGGAGCCACACCAGGTACGCCGGCTAGCAAAACTCCGCGGCCACCATTTGGTTTCTGAAGTGCAAATGCACCAACTTGTACAGATAGTCGACCAGCAACTTCGCTCATTGGAGCAAGCAAAGGCAGGGTGCCATTTACTTCAACGGTTTCGTAAGCGATTGCAGTTGTGCCACTCTTGAGAAGGGCATCAGTGCATGGCTTACTGGCTGCCAAATGCAGATAAGTGAAGAGGGTATGTCCCGCGCGTAGGCGTGGGTATTCGGCTTCGATAGGTTCTTTCACCTTCAGAATTAAATCGGCGTCTTTCCAGAGCTTTTCGATATCACCCTCAATGCGCGCTCCAGCAGCCAAAAAGTCCGCATCGCTAATTGATGAACCTAACCCGGCGCCTTTTTCGACAACAACTTCATGCCCGTTGAGCACAAATTCAAAGACACCTTCAGGTGTGAGTGCAACACGAGATTCATGAACTTTGATCTCTTTAGGAACGCCTACTAACATTTAACTAGCCCTTCTTAGCTATCGCTGCTGCTATCAATCCAACAAATAGTGGGTGTGGGCGGGTAGGTCGAGAACGTAGCTCTGGATGTGCTTGCGTGCCCACGTAGTAAGGATGTACCTCGGAAGGTAATTCCACAAACTCCACAAGATCACGTTCCTTAAACATTCCTGAGAATGTAAGTCCTGCTGCGGCAATTTGATCACGGTATTGGTTATTTACTTCGTAGCGATGGCGATGGCGTTCTGAAATCTCCTGTGCACCATAAGTTTTGGCAACTATTGAACCTGGTTTCAAAGTTGCAGTGTACAAACCTAGGCGCATTGTTCCGCCCATATCTGCCTGACCTAAGACGATATCTTTTTGATCATCCATAGTTGCAATCACATGTGTTCCAGATTCTGGGGAAAATTCCGCAGAATTAGCATCTTTAATTCCAGCTAAATTGCGAGCTGCTTCAATGACCATGCACTGTAGACCCAAGCACAAACCTAAAGTTGGAATCTTGTTCTCGCGCGCAAACTTTAGCGCGCCAAGTTTTCCTTCGATACCTCGAACACCGAAACCACCAGGAACACATATTGCATCAATTCCGGAGAGCGCCTGCTTTGCCCCTTCTGGAGTTTCACAATCGTCACTCGGTACCCAAACGATTGAAACCTTTGCGCTATTGGCGAAGCCACCGGCGCGAAGCGCTTCCGATACAGAGAGATAAGCATCAGGAAGATCGATGTACTTTCCAACTAAGGCTACTTTGATCTGATGTTTTGGATGATGGACCTTCTCAAGAAGCTCATCCCACTCACCCCAAATAACATCATGCCCACCCAGAGATAGACGGCGCACAACGTAGGCATCTAAGCCTTCAGCAAAAAGCACCTTTGGAATGTCATAGATAGACGGGGCATCTACCGCAGCGACGACAGCTTCGACATCGACATCGCACATCAGGGAGATCTTCTTCTTTATTCCCATTGGAATTTCGCGATCAGAACGCAGGACAACTGCATCAGGTGCGATACCGATACTGCGCAAAGCCGCAACTGAATGCTGCGTTGGCTTAGTTTTCAACTCACCAGAAGGTCCTATATATGGAACAAGTGAGATGTGGAGATAAAAAACGTTATCGCGACCAACCTCTTGGCGCATTTGTCGCGCCGCCTCTAAGAATGGTTGTGATTCAATATCTCCAACTGTTCCACCGATTTCAGTAATAACAACATCAACATCATCTGATGCCATGGCGTGCATACGCTCTTTAATTTCATTGGTGATGTGCGGAATAACTTGCACTGTCTCACCTAAATATTCACCGCGACGTTCGCGCGCAATAACGCGAGAGTAAACCTGACCCGTTGTCACATTCGCTGAACCCTGCAAATTGCGATCCAGAAAACGCTCGTAGTGGCCAATGTCGAGATCCGTTTCGGCGCCATCATCGGTGACAAATACTTCACCGTGCTGGAAAGGGTTCATGGTGCCTGGATCGACGTTTAGGTATGGATCTAGTTTCTGCATGGTTACGCGAATTCCGCGAGCTACTAGCAATCTGCCAAGACTTGAGGCGGTGAGGCCCTTACCTAAACTTGAAGCTACTCCACCGGTTACAAAAATATGCTTAGTCACATGCGCTTGGCCCATGGAAGACAAACTTATCAGTATTTAGAGCCCTAGCCTCGCATCGCCAAGAGCTCCGCGGCGTGTTCCCGCGCACTTGTAGATTCCTCAAGCCCCGCCAGCATTCGCGCGATCTCTTCGACCCTTGAATCAGAATCGAGTGCCTGCACATCGGATGCGGTAACAGTGCCATCGCTGCTCTTCTTGACCACAAAATGGCTATCGGCCCAGGCCGCTACTTGTGGAAGGTGCGTTACAACAATTACTTGTGTGTGCTTAGCGAGTTCGGCTAAACGGCGGCCAACTTCAATAGCCGCCTTTCCACCAACGCCAGCATCTACTTCATCGAATATGTAAGTTCCGACTGGATGCGTTGCCGCTAAAACAACTTCGAGGGCGAGCATGATTCGCGACATTTCGCCGCCACTTGCACCCTTACCGAGTGCAATTAGTGGGCCATCTTTATGGCCTTGAATTTGCATTGAGACTTCATCGCAGCCCAGCGCAGTGAAATCTGACTCTTTCAAAGTTCCCTTGTAATCAGGTGAGATAACTGAAACTGAATACTGAGTGTGCGGCATAGAAAGTTGATGGATTTCATTCGAAACTTGATCAGAAAGTTTTATAGCCCCCGCCTGACGAACCTTGGTTAACTTCTCGGCTGCGGTTAGCAGGTTCTTTTTTACTTCGAAAAGATCCTTTTCGAGTTCTGCGATTCGTTCATCGCCACCAGTAAGATCTTCAATCTCTAATTTTGCGCTCTTAGCTCTTGCAGCGAGTTGAACTAAATCCTCATCTGGTTCCGCTGTGGATCCCCATTTTTTCAGAAATGCGTGGAGTTCTGCCTTGCGCGCCTGCAAAGTATCTAGTTGGCCAGGGTCTGCCTCGAGTGATGTCAGATAAGAAGCCAGATCCCGTGATGCGTCATCAATTAGGTAGAAGCCTTCTGCGATACGTCCCGCAATTTCATCTAACTTGCCATCTTTTCCCTTTGCTACATCGAGGAAGCGACGTGCAGCGGCCAGCGAAGTTAGCGAGCCTTCCTCTTCACTTGTGATTGCTTGGGTTGCACCATCTGCGGCGATCCTTAAATCTTCAACGCTTGAGAGCCGAGATATCTGGTCGTTGGTTAATGCAACCTCACCTCGTACCGCTTTTAACTTTATCCATGCCGCCGAAAACTCTTGGAGTTCTGCAATTTGAGATTCGCGTTTGCTAACGCTTTCGCGCATAGTTTTGATTCTTGCTTTGAGTTCATTGTAGGCGTTAAAGCACTCTTGATATTTCTCGAGTGCGCTCTCTAAATCCTTTCCGATAAAACGATCTAGTAGTTCGCGCTGTCGTGCGGGCTTTACTATTTGATGATTGGCTGCCTGGCCGTGTATCTCCACAAGAAAATCAGCTAGGTTGGCCAGCGTTGCGGCAGGAACGTTGGCACCACCTGCAACAGCCTTGCTCTTTCCATCGGCATTAACAGTGCGAGTAAGAATGAGAGTTCCGTCTTCAACATCAGCACCTGATTCAATCGCAAGATCAGCGATCGATTTACTTACCGAGAAGCGAGCCGATGCAACCAAGCGTTCACTGCCGTGACGCACCAAAGAGCTATCGCTCTTTCCGCCAAGAACGAGCTGTAACGCTGTAAGAATCATGGTCTTACCAGCGCCGGTTTCACCGGTTAATACATTTAGTCCAGGGCTTAACTCAAGCGATGATTGTTCAATCACTCCGATAGACCGGATTGAGATTTCCTCTAGATGAGAGCGTTCACTCACCGCGCCAACCTTCAACGGGAAGTTTGAATTTAGCCACCAATCGATCAGTGAAGAGAGTTGGCTTGATATGTGAAAGCTTGATCACTGATGAATCACGGGTGATTAAAACGCGATCACCAAGTTGAAGTTTGAATTTACGCAGCGAATCGGAAGATAAGAGCGCATCGGTGGATTCGATGTCGACGATGATTTCCGACTTCGGAGAAACGACCATCGGGCGCGAGAAGAGAGCGTGTGCAGAAATGGGAAGCAGCACGAGTGCATCGATCTCTGGCCACAGAACAGGGCCGCCTGCGCTAAATGCATAAGCGGTTGAACCAGTTGGAGTTGAGCAGATAAGACCATCGCAACCCCAACGTGAAAGTGGGCGTCCATCAATTTGTACAAATAGTTCAACCATCGTTGTGCCGTCGCGCTCAACCGTAACTTCATTTAGCGCCCAGCCGGAATCGACAGATTTTCCATTCCGCTCTACTGCATACTTCAAAACCATACGGTTTTCGGTTACATAATCTTTGGCGATCACGCTTGCAGCAATTTCAGATAGCGAAGGCTTTTCAACCTCGGCCATAAATCCAACGTGCCCCAAATTGATGCCGAGAATAGGAATATCTTGGCGGCGTGCGATTTCAGAACCGCGCAAGATTGTTCCGTCACCCCCAAGAACTAAGACAACTTCTGCTTTAGGAAGATCTTCTGCAGCATGCTGTGCAATACCGAGGATGGAAATATCTGATGGAGTTGAAAGCGTGAATCCATCCTTTAAAAGAATCTGCGAGATCTCTTTCGTTGCTGCGACCGCTTCAGTGCGTGATGCGTTAACGACGAATATGGCATGACGTGACATTAGGCAGGCCCCATCTCTATCGCTTTATCCACTGCACTATGGTCGATTGCAGGCGCGCCGCGACGTAACCACAAGAAATATTCCACGTTGCCGGCAGGACCTGGAAGTGGCGACGCAGCGATTCCCATCGTTCCGAGTCCAACGTCGTAAGCAGATTCAGCTACATCTAACACTGCAGCTTTACGTAGTGCAGGGTCTCGGACAACTCCCCCCGCGCCAAGTTTCTCGCGGCCAACTTCGAACTGTGGCTTAACCATCAATACGAAATCGGCGCTTGGCTTAGAGACTGCGGCCAGTGCAGGAAGAACTAAGGAGAGTGAGATAAAGGAGAGATCTGCAACAACTAAATCGATTTCTTCACCGACCATATCTCCGGTTAAGTGACGAATATTTGTGCGGTCCAGGATCTTCACACGTGGATCTTGTCGAAGCTCCCAAGCAAGTTGCCCGTAACCAACGTCGACTGCAACAACCAATTTTGCGCCTTGGCGCAGAAGTACATCGGTGAAACCACCAGTGGACGCGCCCGCATCGAGACAGTTTTTGCCATCTACCTTTACATCTTTAAAGACTTCAAGAGCACCGGCTAGTTTGTGGCCGCCTCTTGAAACGAAATCATCACGATCACCTTGAATAGTGATCGAAGTTTCGGCATCCACCTGGGTTGCCGGTTTTGTTGCAGGGATACCGCCTACTAATACAGAGCGTGATTCGATTAGATCAGCTGCATGCTCACGAGAACGTGCAAGCTCTCGCCTCACAAGTTCTGCATCTAACCGTGTTTTCATTGTTTAGTTTTCTCTAGAGACCGTCGATTGAATTAAGTGCCTCTTGCAATTTTCCATGAAGCGCGTCAAAGCGAGCGGCGTGCTCGGTTAGATCCGAGTTATCAATATCGTTAAGCTCGACTTTTACCTCTTCTACTAGCGAAGAGTCACTTGCAGATTGGGTCGAACCGAGCGTTTGTGCGTTATCTTCAGAGCTCATTTCTTAACCGCCTTCTTCTTTGGAGCGCTCTTCTTTACTGCAGACTTCTTCGCTGCTTTCTTAGGAGCGGCTTTCTTTGCGGCAGACTTCTTAACTGGCGTTGCGCCCTTCATAGCAGCAACTTGCGCGGCTAAGCGATCGAACTCTTCGCGCTTTACAAAACCCATTTTTGCAACGCTTGCTTCGACTTCTTCATGGATCTTTGATTTCAGGGCTTCTGCGCTCTCGCGCGCCCAACCATTGAGAGCAGCAGCAACTTCTGCAGGAGATTTTTCTCCTTCAGTTACCTTAGAGACGTATGTTCGAAGAGTTGCAAAGAGATCGTTAGAAGATTTAGCCATGTCCTTAGCCTATCTAATAAGCCAGAAGTAGGCCTTTTACGCCCTAAAGACGAGAGATCTCGATCGCTTCGACCTGCCAGCGAGATGCTAATCCGCCTGGGGACTGCCAGAAGCGGCGGTGGATACTGCCTGAAATCTCTACCCATTGATCTGCCTTAAGAGATAGCGCCGTTTTACGGGACTTAGCGCTCCAGGCTGCGATATCTAAAGTGTCTACGCCTTCGCGTTCTGCACGCGAAACAATCAATCGGAATTCAACAACTTTGTCGCCACTTGGCAGTTCTTTCGTTGTCGCTTCTGCGGAGACTCTCCCCCGTAACAACAGATCATTTAGCGAGTGATCGACAACTTCTTCTTCTGAAACTTTCTTTACCATCTCTTACTCCCCAGCCTAAAAAGTACGCGATTGCGTAAGGAGGAGATTGTGAACTAGCGCTGTGACGGGAAAAGAGTTACTTGAGGTTAGGTGTGGATAAGTGAACTACTGGGCGCGCTCTGCTGCATCAGTGAATTCATCATGGTCGATATCTGCGCACTTCTTAAACCATTCGCGCGCTTCTGCTTTACGACCGGCAACTTCCAACGCATCTGCATAGGCATAGCGAAGGCGGACTGCCCACTCTTCATTTTCAGTCTTTAACTCTTTACAAGTTAAGGTAATAACTGCAGCATCTAGCTCGCCAAGGTCGCGGCGCGCACCCGATGCCACAATACGCATCTCAACCTCTTCAGGCTTTGCAAGGCGCTTGACCTCATCAGAACCAGCCAAATTCAGGGCTTTTAGCGGT
Organism: Actinomycetota bacterium; assembly: GCA_041158325.1. Lineage (GTDB taxonomy): Bacteria > Actinomycetota > Actinomycetes > Nanopelagicales > Nanopelagicaceae > Planktophila. Next base: position 9,700 of record JBEBBQ010000020.1, read on the forward strand.
CTTCCCAGTCCGCGTTCGCAATCTGCCATTACCGGCCACATAGAAACATCGCCTGAAATCCGATGTGCCGCGCGAAGTTCCTTCAATGCAATTTCGTAATGACCTGCGCGATAGGCCGCATATCCGGCGCTTTCACGAACTACCGCCAGACGTCCCGCATGGTGCGCCGCTGCAACTCCATGTTTATGTGCAAGCTCTGGATCTGAATCCATATGAATATTTATAGAAACTAAATGGCGCGCAACAACTTTTGCATTCTCTGCGGACAAACTCAACAACTCTGCGCGAACGCTCTTCTCTAGCTCTTCACCAGTAATCTCTTCAGGAATATCTGGTTCAAAAATTCTTGGACGAAGTCTTGATTGATCACGCTCTAAAGGCTTTGGACGAAACCCGCGTGGATCGCTGGCTTCACGCCCTTGCGATACTTGGCGCGTTGCGCCTGCGCGATCAGATGAGCCTCCGCGAGCCGGCAAATCTTCACGGCGACGTTCGCGATTAGGACCCGTTGGTCTTGATGCTGAAGCTGAGGGACGGCTGGAAGGACGGCCAGAGCTTGGTCGATCTGAACTTGGACGACTTGATGAAGATGGGCGGCCCGAAGAAGAAGGACGACTTGATGAAGAGGATGAAGAGGGACGGCTGGATGGACGACCAGAGCTCGGACGCCCGGAATCGCGGCGCGGTGGTCTCTCATCCATTTCGTTCTCCTCTATTTAGATTTTAGATAATTCTAGCGATTAAACCGTTAGGGGAATGAACCACTCGACAAATAAACCAAACGAAAATAAAAAAGGGGCACTCGTGAAAGTGCCCCTTTTTATAAAAGAAGTCCGGCGACGTTCTACTCTCCCACAAGGTCACCCTTGCAGTACCATCGACGCTGAGAGGCTTAACTTCCGGGTTCGGAATGGGACCGGGTGTTTCCCTCTC
>JBEBBQ010000021.1:0-14342 GCA_041158325.1 Actinomycetota bacterium
GTAGAAGAGTCATCGCCAGATAATTCCCGTAAATTCATTGAAGAAAACGGGATGACCTGGCCTAGTTTCTACGATCGCGAGAATGAAACTCGTAGCTACTTTGGAATGGGTGTGCCAGTGACCTGGTTTATCGATGCCAACGGCAAAGTTAAGTTTAAGAAGATCGGCGAAGTAAAATCTGAGCAAGAGTTAATTGATCTAACCGAGAAACATCTAGGAGTAAAGATTTAATGGTTGCAGACCTAGTAATTATCGTTGCGGTTCTTGCAAGCGCAGTCATGGGATATCGCAATGGCTTAATCCGCACTCTCTTTAAATTCGTTGGATTTGTTGCCGGCGGAGTGCTTGGCATTTATCTATCTTTAAAGTTCTCGCATGACTGGTCGCTTGATGTAAAGCGCATTGGTTTTGTTATTGCATCAATTGTTGGAGGTGGGTATCTCTGTTCATTTATCGCAGGGGCACTTGCCAAGGGCTTGCGCGCTACTATTTTTCGCGGCCCCATCGCTTTCTTAGATTCAGTCACTGGTGCAGCGCTAGAAATCGCGCGCACTGTGATCGCGCTTTACTTAATCGCAACTGTTCTGCTTTGGTCGCCATGGCAGGCGGCGCAGAACCAGATTACAGAAAGCCAAATTCTGCCAAAGGTTCAGCCCTATATTCCAGGGCTAATCACCCAAGCAAACGATTGGGTTAAAGAAGAGTTTCTTAATCTTCGTCTTTAGAAGAATTTAAACCTTCCGAAATCAACTTCATCACATTTGGATCTGCCAGCGTTGTTGCATCACCAACAGCGCGATTTTCAGCGACATCCTTAAGTAAACGGCGCATGATTTTGCCGCTTCGCGTCTTTGGAAGTTCTGCAACGACCATAATCTGGCGCGGACGAGCAATCGCCCCAATTTCCTTGGTTACATGAGCTCGTAACTCTTTAACCAACTCTTCTCCGCCGGCATTCGGGATACCACCGCGCAAGATAACAAAGGCAACAATTCCTTGACCAGTCATTTCATCGGCTGCGCCAACAACTGCAGCTTCTGCGACTGCTTCATGCGAAACAAGTGCTGATTCAACTTCAGTTGTTGAGATGCGGTGCCCTGAAACGTTCATCACATCATCAACGCGACCCAACAACCAGATCGCACCATCTTGATCTAACTTCGCACCATCTCCAGCAAAGTAGATCCCTTTAAAGCGCGACCAATATGTTTCTTTATATCTCTCATCCTCGCCCCAAACTCCACGCAACATCGAAGGCCAAGGTTGATTAAGAATTAAGTAACCGCCATGTCCATTAGGAACTGGATTTGCATTCTCATCTACAACTACCGCGCTGATTCCAGGAATCGCTTTCATCGCAGATCCCGGCTTAGTTGCAGTAACACCTGGCAGAGGTGAAATCATGATTGCACCGGTCTCGGTCTGCCACCAAGTATCAACGATCGGACAATTATTTGCGCCAATAACTTCGCGGTACCACATCCATGCTTCAGGGTTAATTGGTTCACCAACAGAACCAAGTAAACGAAGTGAAGTTAAGTTATGCGCCTTTGGAAATTCATCGCCCCATTTCATCCAAGTGCGAATCAAAGTTGGTGCGGTGTACAAAATAGTTACGCCATATTTGGCCACGATTTCAAACATTCGACCCTTATGCGGAGTATCGGGCGTTCCTTCGTACATAACTTGGGTCGCACCATTAATAAGTGGTCCATAAACGACGTAAGAATGGCCGGTAATCCAACCCACATCTGCGGTGCACCAATAAACATCTTTCTCTGGCTTGATATCAAAGACCACGCGATGTGTGTATGCCGCCTGAGTTAAATAACCACCTGTTGTGTGGAAAATCCCCTTTGGTTTAGCGGTTGTGCCAGAGGTGTACAAAATAAAGAGTGGGTGCTCGCTATCGAAGAACTCAGGCGTATGAACGCTACTTTGACCATCAACTAGCTCGTGCCACCAGATTTCGCGATCCGCGTTCCAGGCAGTTTCTTGTCCAGTGCGCTTAACAACTAAAACTTTTTCAACGTTATGTTTTCCCTTTAGCGCCTCATCAACTGCAGGCTTAAGCGCAAATGCGGCTCCTTTACGGAATCCACCATCTGCAGTGATTACTAACTTCGCATCGGCATCTTGGATACGAGAAAGAAGTGCATCGGCAGAAAATCCTCCGAAGACAACTGAGTGCACAGCGCCAATACGCGCACATGCCAACATCGCAACTGCTGCTTCTGGAATCATCGGCATATAAATTGCAACGCGATCACCAGATTTAATTCCTATTTGAGTTAGCGCATGTGCAGCTTTGCTGACATCAGCCAACATCTGCGAGTAAGTAATTGTGCGAGTATCGCCAGGTTCACCTTCAAAGTGAAAAGCAGTGCGATCTCCGCGACCGGCTGCTATGTGGCGGTCGAGTGCATTTACCGATGCATTTATCTTGCCGCCGATAAACCATTTTGCATAAGGAGAGTTCCATTCCAGAACAGTCTCCCAATTTTTATCCCAAGTAAGTTCACGCGCTTGTTCTTCCCAAAATGCCAAGCGATCTTTTTCAGCGTGTGAATATAGATCTGGTTTGGCATTGGCCTGAGCGGCAAAAGCCGCGCTTGGCGGAAAGTTACGGTTCTCTTGCGAGAGATTTTCGATCGAATCACCTGTTGATGGGTTGCTCATAACTCTGCAGATTACCCGTGAATATCAACAGGCGGAAGGCTTTATGGATGTGGCGAAGCAGATAGGAGCAAAGATCTGCGACCTAACCAAAGCATCAAAGAGATATGAGAAAAGGAGAAAAATGCTCACAACGTTTCTAGCGCTCTTGCTAAAGCTAATCAGTAGCCCGGCTCTACTCGCTGGCCTAATCGCCTTCCTGCAGAAGTCCCTCAACCCATGAGGTCTTCCACCCCTTGGTAAGTAAAAATCGCCATTTCCTACGCGTGTAGGGAATGGCGATTTTTCATCCGCCCTTAGAGGTGGTTGGATTAGGCGTAAGCCTGAATTCGGCCCAATGAAGCGCTCGGTCAGGGATTACACCCCGAGATAATTTGGAGTCATCATGGCCATTGCAACCCCTGAAATTTACGCAGAAATGTTAGACCGCGCTAAAGCGGGCGCATTCGCATATCCCGCAATCAACGTCTCTTCATCACAAACAATCATCGCTGCTATTCGTGGTTTCGCCGAAGCAGAGTCAGATGGAATCATCCAGTTCTCTTGGGGCGGCGCGGAATACGCATCTGGCTCAACTGTAAAGAACATGGTCGATGGCGCAGTTGCGCTCGCTGAGTTCGCACACGTTGTTGCAAAAAACTACAACGTAAATATTGCAATCCATACAGATCACTGCCCAGCTGAAAAGCTTGATGGCTACATGCGTCCACTTCTTGAAATCGGTGCGCAGCGCATCAAGAACGGCCAAGCGCCACTCTTCAACTCACATATGTGGGATGGCTCAGCAGTTGATATGACTGAAAATATGAAGATTGCAGATGAACTTTTAACTAAGTCTGTTGCAGCTCGCACAATTCTGGAAATCGAAATCGGCGTTGTCGGTGGCGAAGAAGATGGCGTTGAAGCAAAGCATGATGCGAAGTTGTACTCAACTCCTGAAGATGCGTTGATGACTATCGAAACTCTTGGTCTCGGAGAACGCGGTCGCTACATGGTTGCCGCAACATTCGGTAACGTCCACGGCGTTTACAAGCCAGGCAACGTTGTTTTGCAGCCAAAGATTCTGCAGACTCTGCAAGATGCAGTTGTAGCAAAGAAGGGCCTTGCCGCAGGAAGCAAGCCAATGGATCTCGTATTCCACGGTGGTTCAGGCTCACTTCTCTCTGAAATCCGTGACTCACTTGATTACGGTGTAATCAAGATGAATATCGATACCGATACTCAGTACGCATTTACACGTCCTGTTGTTGATCACATGCTCAAGAACTACGACGGCGTTCTTAAGATCGATGGCGAAGTTGGAAACAAGAAGGCTTACGACCCACGTGCGTGGGGTAAGGCTGCAGAAGCAGGAATGGCAGCTCGCGTTGTTCATGCTTGTGCTGATCTTCGTTCAACTGGCACATCGCTAAAAAAATAATTTAAAACCTAAAATCAGCGGAGAGGCTTTGCCATGCCAGCGTTAGTTTTGCTCGGAGCTCAATGGGGCGATGAAGGCAAGGGTAAAGCCACAGATATTCTCGGTGACCGCGTTGATTATGTTGTTCGTTATCAGGGCGGCAACAACGCGGGCCACACTGTAGTTATCGGTGATCAAAAGTACGCACTTCACTTACTTCCATCTGGAATCTTGAGTCCCAACGTTGTTCCGGTAATTGGTAACGGCGTTGTAATTGATCCAGGTGTATTACTTGAAGAAATTCGTGGCTTAACCGAACGCGGAATAGATTGCTCTAAGTTAGTTATCTCAACTAACGCGCATCTGATTACGCCATATCACCGCACAATCGATAAAGTTTCAGAGCGCTTCTTGGGTAAATCAAAGATCGGTACAACTGGTCGCGGTATCGGACCTGCTTACGCAGACAAGATCAACCGCATCGGCATCCGCGTACAAGATCTCTTTGATCCATCAATATTGCGTCAGAAGATCGAAGGCGCACTTCGCGATAAGAACCAAGTTCTTATCAAAGTCTTTAACCGTAAGAACATTGAAGTTGATGAAGTTCTTAATGAATATCTTGCCTATGCTGAAATCTTGCGCCCATATGTTGCAGACACAGTTCTGCTTCTTGATGAAGCGTTAAAGGCTGGAAAGCGCGTATTACTTGAAGGATCACAAGGCACCTTGCTCGATGTCGATCACGGAACTTATCCATTCGTTACATCATCTAATCCAACTGCGGGTGGTGCTTGCACAGGTTCTGGAATCGGACCAACCAAGATCGATCGCGTTATCGGAATTGTTAAGGCCTACACAACTCGCGTCGGCTCAGGCCCATTCCCAACTGAACTCTTCGATGAAGATGGCGAGAAGTTGCGCACTATCGGCGGAGAAATCGGTGTAACAACCGGTCGCGCACGTCGCTGCGGTTGGTATGACGCACCTATTGCACGTTATGCGGTTCGCGTTAACGGACTTACCGATTTCTTCTTAACCAAGCTGGATGTTCTAACTGGTTGGAAAGAGATTCCAGTTTGTGTTGCTTACGAAATTGATGGCAAGCGAGTAGAAGAACTTCCTGCCTCACAATCTGATTTCCACCATGCAAAACCTATTTATGAAAACTTGCCAGGTTGGACTGAAGATATTTCTGGCGCGCGCAAGATCAGTGATCTTCCAAAGAACGCTCAGGATTACATCGCATTCCTGGAAAAGATTTCCGGTGCTCCGATGAGCGCCATCGGCGTCGGGCCGGGTCGCGACCAAACAATTGTCGTGAAGGATTTCATTTAAACCATGAAAATCCTCCTAGTCGGAAGCGGCGGTCGTGAACACGCACTCGCACTAGGGTTACAAGCAGATCCAAGTTGTACCGAACTTCATTGCGCGCCGGGGAATCCTGGAATCGCAGAAGTCGCGTTACTCCATCCGGTTGTAATAACCGATAACAAGGCGATTGTTGACCTTGCAAGGAAATTAGCCGTTGATCTTGTTGTGATTGGCCCTGAAGTTCCGCTAGTAAACGGAGTTGCAGATGACCTTCGAGCAGCAGGATTGGCTGTCTTTGGCCCATCCAAAGCAGCGGCACAACTTGAGGGATCGAAGAATTTTGCAAAAGGCGTTATGCGCGATGCTGGCGTTCCAACTGCGCGTAGCTTCACCTGCGAAACTCAAGTAGAAATCGAAGGCGCACTCGACGCCTTTGGCGCACCATACGTTGTTAAAGATGATGGTCTTGCCGCAGGTAAAGGTGTTGTTGTTACTGATGATCGCGCCAAAGCTTTAGAACATGCCCTAGCTTGTAAGCGCGTTGTAATAGAAGAATTTCTAAATGGCCCAGAGATTTCGTTATTTGGAATATCAGATGGGCGCAATGTACTGCCGATGCAACCAGCGCAAGATTTTAAACGCGCCTATGATCGCGATGAAGGTCCGAACACTGGCGGCATGGGTGCTTATTCACCTTTGCCCTGGGCACCAGATGACATCATGGAAGAAACTTACGAAAAAGTCTTGGCACCAGTGATCGCTGAAATGGCAGCTCGCGGAACACCATTCGTCGGTCTTCTCTACGCTGGTTTAGCTTTAACTGATCACGGTTTGCGTGTCATCGAATTCAATGCGCGCTTTGGCGATCCCGAAACTCAAGTTTTGATTCCACGTTTGGCAACACCGCTTGCACAATTGTTATATAAAGCTGCAACTGATTCACTTGATGACGTTACCCTTTTCTGGCGCGATGAAAGCGCAGTAACCATCGTCCTCGCAGCGCCGGGATACCCAGAATCTCCAATCACCAAAGGTGTGATTACAAATATTCCAGAAATTTCAAATACGAAAATCTTTCATGCCGGAACTTCACTTAATGGCCTTGGCTTAGTTTCTAGTGGCGGTCGTGTATTAACGGTCACTGGTCTGGGTTCCGATCTAACTGATGCCCGTGATCGCGCATATCGGGCTATCTCACAGATTGAACTCGAAGGCTCTTTCTATCGCAGCGATATCGCCTTCAATGCGTCGGTCGCTGAGAAGGGCAATTAAATGGGGGAGAATAAGCCAGTGAGCGTCCTTGCTGATCGATATGCATCAACTGCAATGCGCGCCATCTTCGCACCTGAAGAGAAAATCATCGCCGAGCGCCGTTTATGGCTTGCTGTGGCTCGTGCTCAAAACAAACTTGGCCATGCCATCTCTGATTCAGTAATTGCAGATTATGAAAAGGTTATTAATAAAGTAGATCTTGCATCTATCGATGCCCGCGAAAAACAGACACGTCACGATGTGAAAGCTCGTATTGAAGAGTTCAATGCACTAGCTGGTCACGAAGTTATTCATGCGGGAATGACGAGCCGTGACTTAACTGAAAATATCGAAGCGCTGCAGATTAAAAATGGGCTTGCTATTGTGCATGACAAAGTTGTTGCTGTTCTTGCACAACTAGCCGATAAGGCAGCACAGTATTCTGATCAAGCAATCGCTGGGCGTTCACACAATGTGCCTGCTCAAATTACAACGCTCGGAAAGCGTTTTGCATCTGCTGCTGAAGAACTGCTCTTTGCTTACGAGCGTTTAGCATCACTGCAAGATCGCTACCCTATGCGCGGTATCAAAGGCCCAGTCGGTACATCACAAGATTCAATTGATCTTCTTGGTTCATCTAAAGCGCATCACAACCTTGAGCTTGAGATCGCTAATGAACTTGGTTTCAATCGCGTACTTGATTCAACCGGGCAGATTTATCCACGTTCTTTTGATTACGATGTTGTCACGACTCTTGTACAAATCGCTTCAAGCCCATCATCACTTGCTACTTCAATTCGCTTAATGGCAGGCGCCGAACTCGTGACTGAAGGATTCAAAGCTGGGCAAGTCGGTTCTTCTGCGATGCCTCACAAGATGAATACTCGCTCTTGCGAACGCATCAATGGTTTATCAGTGATTTTGCGCGGATATGCATCGATGGTTTCAGAACTTGCCGGCGATCAATGGAACGAAGGCGATGTTTCTTGCAGCGTGGTACGCCGAGTTGCACTGCCGGATGCTTTCTACGCCATCGATGGTTTGCTTGAAACCACCCTTACTGTGCTCAGCGAATTCGGAGCATTTCCTGCAGTAATCGCTGCGGAACTCGATCGTTACCTGCCTTTCTTAGCAACCACCAAGATTCTGATGGCCTCAGTTAAAGCGGGCATTGGTCGCGAAGTAGCGCATGAAGTAATTAAAGAACACGCTGTGAAAGCCGCGTTGTTGATGCGCGAAGGTAAAGCAAATACCTTGCTTGATGTACTCGCTGCAGATGACCGCTTGCCTTTAGATCGCGCGGCACTTGATGCGCTGATTAGTCAACCAATTGAATTTACTGGCGATGCTCGCCAACAAATAGCTCGAGTTGTAGATCGCATCGATGCGATTACATCCGCGCACCCTGCCGCAGCGCAGTACAAACCGCACTCGATCCGGTGAGCGGCTTCGGCGTAGCTGGCGCACCGCCAGCACCAACTATTAAAGGTTGGCAACACCTACGCACAGGAAAAGTACGTGATCTTTATAAGAACGATTCAAACAAAATTTTACTGGTTGCATCTGATCGCATCTCGGCATTCGATTGGGTCCTTCCAACGACAATTCCAAATAAAGGCGCGATCTTGACCCAGCTTTCTTTATTCTGGTTTGAACTTCTTGAAGATTTAGTGCCAAACCACATCATCAGTGATGAAGTTCCAGATGAGGTTGCCGATCGTGCGGTGATAGTTAAACCGCTTGATATGTTCGAAATCGAATGTGTGGCACGTGGTTACCTCGCTGGCAGCGGTTTAGCGGAATATAAAAAGAGCCAGGCAATTTGCGGAAACGCGCTACCTACGGGGTTAGTTGATGGTTCAGAACTTCCCGCCAGCATTTTCACGCCGGCGACTAAAGCGGAGATCGGTAATCACGATATAAATATCGATTTCCAGCAAGCCGCAAAGATTGTTGGCACAGATAGCGCTGCCGAACTTCGCGAGCTAACACTTTCGCTCTATGAAACTGCTGCCGACTTTGCTCGCAGCCGCGGCATCATCTTGGCCGATACCAAATTCGAATTCGGCCGCGATGCCAAGGGCGTAATAACTCTTGGCGATGAAGCTCTGACGCCTGATTCTTCTCGGTTCTGGGAGTTATCAACCTGGCAACCAGGTAGCGCACAGGGCTCATTTGATAAACAATTCGTTAGAGATTTCCTTACACAAAGCGGCTGGGATAAGAAGATCCCACCACCAGAATTGCCGGCAGAGATCGTGGAAAAAACTGCTGCGCGATATGAAGAAGCATTTTTCCGAATCACCGGCAGCAAGTTCTAAAGAGGAGACAAAGATGGCAAAGATCGTGGTTGATGTAATGCTTAAGCCAGAAATCCTCGACCCTCAGGGTGTGGCCGTGTCTGCCGCACTGCCACGTCTGGGATTTAACTTTGCCAAGAGCGTGCGCCAAGGAAAGCGTTTTGAAATCGAAGTAGACGGCGAACCAACACCTGCACAGCTTGCTCAAGTCGAAAAGGCTGCCGAAACACTTCTTGCCAACCCAGTTATCGAAACATTTACAGTAAGAGTTGAGAAGTAAATGAAAGTTGGCGTTGTAACTTTTCCGGGCACGTTAGATGATCGCGATGCTGCGCGCGCAGCAACACATGCCGGCACAACTGCGGTTTCACTCTGGCACGGGGATGCTGATCTCAAAGGTGTAGACGCCGTTATCTTGCCTGGCGGTTTTTCTTATGGAGATTATCTGCGCTGTGGCGCGATTTCACGCTTTGCCCCAGTGATGGAGAAGGTAATTGACGCCGCAAATGGTGGAATGCCACTGCTTGGAATTTGCAATGGTTTCCAAGTCTTATGCGAAGCGCATCTGCTTCCAGGTGCGCTGACCCGCAACCACGAGCTTCACTTCTTATGCCGTGATCAGAAGTTAGAGATCACTAATAACACCACTGCTTGGACTTCTTCTTACCAAGTTGGACAAGAGATTGTGATTCCACTTAAAAATGGTGAAGGTTCTTTCCAATGTGATGATGCAACTTTGGCAAAACTTGAAGGCGAAGGCCGCATCATTGCGCGTTATGTAGGCGAAAATCCGAATGGATCACGCAATAAAATCGCTGGAATTACCAATGAACGCGGCAATGTAGTTGGGCTAATGCCACACCCAGAACACGCGATCGATACTTTAACTGGCCCAACCGCCGATGGCCTTGGCTTCTTCACCTCCGTTCTAAATGCGATGGTGAAGTAGATGGCTTTAGATACGGTTGCAATTGCAACGGCAAACCCTGAAACAACTCAGCCATTTGCCGAACTTGGGTTGAAGCCCGATGAATATGCGCGTATCAAAGAAATTCTAGGTCGCCGTCCAACTTCTTCTGAACTCGCCATGTATTCAGTTATGTGGTCTGAGCACTGTTCTTACAAATCATCAAAAGTTCATTTGAAGCAGTTTGGTGACAAGGCTGCTAAGACAGATGCGCTGTTAGTCGGTATTGGCGAAAATGCCGGCGTTGTAGATGTTGGTCAGGGCTATGCCGTCACTTTTAAAATTGAATCGCATAACCACCCATCATTTATTGAGCCATATCAAGGCGCTGCAACTGGCGTCGGAGGAATCGTTCGCGATATTTTGACGATGGGTGCTCGCCCTATCGCGGTTATGGATCCACTTCGTTTTGGACCGGCAGATCATCCAGATACTCGTCGAGTCTTGCCTGGTGTAATTGCAGGAGTTGGTGGATACGGAAACTGTTTAGGTCTACCAAATATCGGTGGCGAAGTTGTCTTTGATGAAACATACTTAGGAAATCCTTTGGTCAATGCATTGTGCATTGGCGTTATGAAACATAGTGATATCAAACTTGCAAAAGCTGCAGGTGCGGGCAATCTCGTAGTTCTATATGGTGCCAAAACTGGTGGCGATGGAATTGGCGGCGTATCTGTTCTTGCATCGGAAACTTTTGAATCAACTGGCCCAGCAAAGCGTCCAGCAGTTCAAGTGGGAGATCCATTTGTAGAAAAGGTTTTGATCGAATGCTCACTTGAAATCTTCGCTGAAGATCTAGTTGTAGGCATCCAAGACCTTGGCGGGGCAGGCTTATCTTGCGCTACCAGTGAGCTTGCCTCTGGTGGCAGCGGCGGCATGAAGGTAGAACTTGATCGCGTTCCGCTTCGCGATGCCACGCTTTCTCCTGAAGAGATCTTGATGTCCGAATCGCAAGAGCGTATGTGCGCAATCGTTGAACCAAAGCACATTGATCGCTTCTTAGAAATCTGCAAGAAGTGGGATGTCACCGTAACCGTTATCGGTGAAGTAACCGATGGAGATCGCCTGAAGATTACCTGGCATGGAGATTTAATAGTTGATGTTCCACCCCGCACCGTGGCCCATGATGGACCGGTTTATAACCGTCCCCTTGCAAAACCTGATTACATCGATCGTGCAAATGTAGAAGTTATTGATGTGGCACTTCCAAGCACTGCAGATGAAATAAAGGCTGCGGTTTTGAAGTTAGCGGCTACGCCTAACTTGGCAGATAAATCTTGGGTGACATCGCAATATGATCGCTATGTACAGGGAAATACAATTCAGTCCCAGCCAGATGATTCTGGAATGGTTCGTATTGATGAAAAGACACATTTGGGTGTCGCAGTTGCAACTGATGCCAATGCAAACTGGTCATATTTAAATCCTTACGAAGGTGCAAAATTGGCACTAGCAGAAGCAGCTCGCAATATTGCAACTGCTGGCGCTAAGCCACTTGCTGTCACTAACTGCCTTAACTTTGGATCTCCTGAAGATCCAGGCGTGATGTGGCAATTCGCGGAATCTGTTCGCGGTTTAGCTGATGGATGTTTAGAGATGGGCTTACCTGTTACGGGTGGAAACGTTTCCTTCTATAACCAAACTGGTGCAGTTGCGATCTTGCCAACTCCAGTAATTGGCGTGCTTGGTGTAATAGATGATGTTCGCACCCGCACACCAATGAGTTTTGATAAAGCAGGGCTTGATCTATATCTACTTGGTGAAACCAAAGCTGATATCGCTGGCAGCGAATGGGCATACATCCATGGCCAGCGCGGCGGCTCTGCTCCAATCGCTGATTTACAGCGTGAAATGCGCCTAATTGAGGTCTTGGTTGCAGGACGAACCAAGCAGATCTTTACTGCAGCGCACGATTTAAGCCAAGGAGGTTTATCGTCAACGCTTACTGAGATGGTGCTACGTCATGGTGTTGGCGCAAAAGTAACTTTGGCCAACGCAGGAATTGATTTAATTAGTGAATCTCCAGGACGCGTAGTTGTTGCAATTGATCCAAGTAAGACAGAACCTTTAAATCAATTGGTCGAATCAAATGACATTAAAATTACTAAGATTGGATTAACTGGCGGAGATTCACTAGTGATCAACAATGCAATTATTTCTCTAGATGAACTCCGCAAAGCACATACCGGAACTTTCCCAGGGTTGTTTGGATAAATATGCGCGATCCTCAAATACTCGAAGCTGTGAAGCAGAGCCTTGCGCTCTTAACCGAACGTGCTCCCGGTCGCGCAATTGAAGTTCGCATTCCGCCATATGCTGCGGTGCAGTGCGGAGATGGTCCGACTCATACGCGGGGCACACCACCCAATGTGATTGAGATGAACGCCGAAACTTGGCTGGCACTTGCCAGTGGTGAGCGCAGCTGGGCAGATGCCATGTCTGCTGGTTTGATTAGCGCATCTGGTGTTCGCGCAGATTTAACAGAACTATTGCCGTTGGAGGTGAAGCAATGACCCGTCGCCCTGATGGTTTGCTCAACCACAACGTTCTAGATGACGATAAAGCCCCGCAAGATGCGTGCGGTGTATTTGGTGTTTGGGCGCCTAGCGAAGAGGTTGCCAAGTTAACTTTTTATGGTCTTTATGCGCTGCAACATCGCGGACAAGAATCAGCAGGAATCGCGGCATCTGATGGCGAACGTATTTTGATCTATAAAGATATGGGACTGGTGTCTCAGGTCTTTACTGAAACAGATTTAGCTTCGCTTACTGGTGATCTAGCAATTGGCCACTGTCGTTACAGCACCACTGGATCAAGCACTTGGGTTAACGCACAGCCAACGTTAAGACCCACTAAATACGGCACTTTGGCGTTAGCTCACAATGGAAATCTCACAAATACTGGTGACCTTGCCGAGATGGTTCAGAGACTCGAAGGCGATAACGCCAAGAGCGGGCGAGGCGCAACAACTGATACCGAGATCATGACTGCCTTAATTGGTCTGCAAGATGAAAAGAACGTTGAAGCAAGTGCGATTGCTGTTTTGCCAAAGCTCGAAGGTGCTTTCTCGCTTGTCTTCATGGATGAGAAAACTTTGTATGCAGCACGTGATCGCCACGGTGTTCGCCCACTTGTTATTGGCAAGCTAGAACGTGGCTGGGTAGTTGCATCTGAAACTGCAGCGCTAGACATTGTCGGTGCGGCTTTTGTTCGCGAAGTTGAACCAGGTGAATTTTTAGCAATTAATGAAGATGGAATTCGTTCGCAGATTTGGGCAACGCCTGAACCTAAAGGCTGCATCTTTGAATATGTATATCTAGCTCGACCTGATACAACTATTGCGGGACAAGGCGTTCACGCAACCCGAGTTCGTATTGGAAAGCGTTTAGCTATTGAGTCACCAGTTGAAGCAGATCTAGTTATTCCTGTCCCTGAATCTGGAACTCCGGCTGCAATTGGTTATGCCCAGCAATCTGGAATTCCTTACGGACTGGGCCTAGTGAAAAACTCTTACGTTGGTCGTACATTTATTCAACCTTCCCAGACAATTCGCCAACTTGGAATTCGGTTAAAGTTAAACCCACTTCGCGAAATTATTGACGGCAAGCGCATTGTGGTTGTCGATGATTCGATTGTTCGCGGCAATACCCAGCGCGCAATCGTGCGGATGTTGCGCGAAGCTGGCGCCCGCGAGATCCACGTGCGTATCTCTAGCCCACCGGTAGAGTGGCCTTGTTACTACGGAATCGATTTTGCAACGCGCGCTGAGTTAATTGCCAGCGGCCTGGAGATCGAAGAAATTCGTCGCTCAATTGGTTCTGATTCACTAAGTTATGTATCAATGGAAGGCTTAATTGAGGCCACCACTATCGATGAAAATAAGCTCTGTACCGCTTGTTTCACAGGCAAATATCCAATTGCAGTGCCAGCAGATATGTCGGAAGGCAAGATGCGCCTTGAAGTTACCGAGGTGGTGAAAAACCATGAGCACATATAAAGATTCAGGCGTCGATATCGATGCCGGAGATCGCGCCGTTGAGTTAATGAAAGCGTCAATTGCTAAAGCAACCCGCACCGAGGTGCAAGGTGGCATCGGAGGTTTTGCTGGGCTATTTGATGCCAGCGCGCTAAAGAATTATAAGAAACCACTTCTTGCAACATCAACTGATGGCGTAGGAACTAAGACCGAGATTGCACGCTTGATGGGCAAGTACGACACCATCGGCGAAGATCTAGTTGCGATGGTTGTCGATGATCTAGTTGTTTGTGGTGCAGAACCACTCTTCATAACCGATTACATTGCAGTTGGCAAAGTAATACCTGAACGCATCGCTGAAATTGTTGGCGGTATTGCACGCGGTTGTATAAAAGCTAACACCGCTCTAATTGGTGGTGAAACTGCAGAACACCCAGGTTTACTTAAAGAAGATGAATT
>JBEBBQ010000022.1:0-4095 GCA_041158325.1 Actinomycetota bacterium
TTCGACCATGGATTGAAATTCCAGATCTATTAGTTCGCGTTCATTAGAGTCATCTGGATCACCATTGCGCGGATCCTTGCCGCTCATCGCTCTCGCTCCATGGTTCATATTCGCACATTGGGATGATTTGGCGCTAAATTAACGCCATGAACAACCTGCCGTACGGCGTTCTGCGCGCTTTCTTAACGCCGTTTCTGATGGTGCTCTTTCGCCCAAAGGTAAAGGGGCTTCGCCATGTTCCAGGTTCTGGTCCAGTAATCATCGCTTCTAACCACTTATCTTTCAGCGATTCTATATTTATGCCGTTAGTTGTTCCGCGCAAGGTAACGTTTTTGGCGAAGAGCGAGTACTTCACATCGCCTGGACCTAAGGGGTTATTAAAGAAGTTGACTTTTATCGCTCTTGGGCAAGTGCCAGTTGATCGTTCGGGCGGACGCCGCAGCGAAGCAGCGCTGATAACAGGGCTTAAAGTTCTAGCTGAAGGAAAGTGCTTGGGCATTTACCCTGAAGGTACGCGTTCACCAGATGGGCGACTATATAAAGGCCGCACAGGTATTGCGCGACTGGCGATCGAATCTGGCGCTCCAATTATTCCGGTAGCCATGTTTAACACCGAAAAGATTCAACCAACTGGAACCGTTGTTCCAAAGGTAATGCGCGTGGAAATGATCTTCGGCGAGCCAATGTACTTTGAAGGCGATTCCACGGATCTACAGCACCTGCGAGATGTCACGGATAAAATCATGCAGACTATCCAGGCGCTATCTGGCCAAGAGTACGTAGACAATTATGCGACGAAGGCTAAGAAAACTACAGAGGAGGAAGAGGGTTAATTAACTCTCGAGCGACAATCTCTTAGATAGATAGTTGCAGGTATCGCAATCGGGCCCTGCATCAGGTAGCTCGCCCTCAATTACGTTAATTAAATCTGCAATCAGAGATTTAAACTGCGCTTGATCTCGCGTGACATGGAGATAGTGCTGAGTTACGCCAAATCCATGTGCACCATCTGCGGTCGGTGTGACACCAGCCAACTTCCAGACCAGTAATCCCATGGATGAGACCGGGAATGGCTTACCTTTTTCCGGATTTTCCAGCGCATAGGCATAAGCCTCGAGCTGCGGCGCATAAAACTGCGCATTATCGCGATCTGAGTCAGAGACTTTGCAATCGATGATGCCAACGCTGCCATCGTCATAGTGGGCGAGGAGATCGTAGATACCGAGAATTCGCCAACGAGTTGGCTCGCCATTTATCTCTATTGGTGCGCTCTTAACCCATTGCCCCCATTGCTTTACAACACCTGGTGCTAGCGATGGATCAAGGTCTGGCATCTCTGCGCGGCGAAAATGTTCTTCTTGCGCAGATGAGAGAGGTTTAACGAGCGGGAACTGTCCTGGCATCGTGACTTTAAACCAATACTTTATCCAGAGGCAGCGCTTACAAGTTGAGAGCCCAAAAGTTAAATCTGATGGCGCAATGGTGTCGCGCGCTGGCTTATCTGGTTTAACAATCTTGGATGCAATAGAAGAACTCATGTCTTGATTAAATCACGAAGTGCTGACGCGATGACCAATAGACCCAAGATAATCATCACACAGCCACCAATCACTCTTAAAAGTTCTAACCGTTTCTCATCACTAGCTAACCAGGCGCGCGCAGTTCCTGCTAAGAGACCCCAACTTCCATCTGAGATAAATGCCAAAATGGAGAAGAGGGCTCCAAGAAAAAGTAATTGCCCGGTTACATTTCCGCGCTCTATATCTACAAACTGAGGCAGAACCGCAGCATAGAAAACTAAACCTTTTGGATTTAGCGCTCCGACCCAGAAACCATCTCGCGCTGATCGCCAAAAGGTTGGAACTACGCTTCCTTGGCTCTTCATATCTGCAGCAGCAATTTTTCGCGCTTTAATTGCGCTTATGCCGAGGTAGACAAGGTATCCACCACCGCCCCATTGCACGGCCGAGTAAGCGAGATCAGATCTCGAAAGAATTGGGCCTAGACCAAAAGCCACTAGCGAAGATAGGAAGAAAGCGCCGGTGACATTTCCGGCGACGGTGAAGACAGCAACTTTTCGTCCCCAGGCGATCGCACGTGCAATAACAAATAAAACACTTGGACCTGGCGCCAAGATAATGATCATCGCGGCAATTATGTATTCAACTAGGCGCGATGGGATAACCATTTTTAAATCTTAACTTATTTAAGTGGACGTAAGATAGAAAAAGAGGGGGAACTGCCGAAACAGTTCCCCCTCTTTACTATCTACTTGTTGTTACTTACCGCGCGCCTTTGATATTGCGTGAAGAACGCGATAACCCACGACAGCAACCACGGTTCCGTTGACGATGCCTGTGAAGGTGTAATCGCCACGAGTCCATGTGTAATCTGCTATACCCATGATCAGCGCAGATGCTGCGATCAGTAGATTGGTTGAATCAGCAAAATCAACTTTGCTTTCAATCCAAATTCTTGCTCCCAAGATACCGATCATTCCAAATAGCGCAGTAGCTACTCCGCCAAGTGCTCCAGCTGGAGTTGCGCTTAGAACTGCGCCAAATTTAGGTGAGAGCGAGAGCAAGATTGCACCGGCGCCCGCGATCCAATAAGCGGCAGTCGAGTAAACGCGCGTTGCTGCCATTACACCGATGTTTTCGGCGTAGGTAGTTGTTCCTGATCCACCGCCGAAACCTGCAACGGTTGTTGCAAGACCATCAGCCATGAGTGCATTACCCATTTGATCATCTAGGTCTTTACCAGTCATAGCAGCGACAGCCTTAACGTGACCTACGTTTTCAGCGATCAAAACGAGGACTACAGGTAAGAACAAGATCATGATGTTGGTGCTAAATGTTGGCGTTGTAAATGTTGGCGTATCAAACCAAGCAGCGGCCGAGATTCCCTTGGTATCGACATCGCCCATCGCTAACGCAACTACGTAGCCAACTACTAGTCCTAAGAAGATACTGATTCGGCTCATGAAGCCTTTAGAGAATGCACCGATTACACCGATGCTTGCCAAGGTAATGATCGCAATCAGCGGCTCTTTGGTGAAGTTACCTTTTGCAGCACCTGCCAAGTTGAAACCGATCAACATGACGATAGTTCCAGTTACCACTGGAGGTAGAAGCCAGTTAATCCAACCAATTCCCGCAGCTCGAACAGCCAGTCCCACAAGCGCTAGAACTACACCGGTAAAGACGATTCCGCCAAGCGCTGCTGCCATGCCGCCATCAGTTCCAGCCGCTGTCATCGCTGCAGCAATTGGTCCTAAGAAAGCGAATGATGAGCCTAGATAACTAGGAACGCGATTTTTTGTAATGATCAGGAAGAGGATGGTTCCAATTCCTGAGAAAAAGAGGGTTGTTGTAGGAGAGAAGCCAGTGATGATCGGAACTAGAAACGTTGCACCAAACATCGCAGCGATATGTTGTAGACCAACTCCGATTGTGCGAGGCCAAGTAAGTCTTTCATCTGTAGAGACGACTCCACCTGCGGAAATGCTCTTTCCATTTCCATGAAGTTTCCATGAGAGTAACGACATAGTCTTCCTTTCCGATTACCGATACCGGTAATGGCGCTTGAGAAAGGACCACCGAGCGTGGGCCTTCTTTGCTGGGGAAGTCTTTACTGAGAGTTATCAGGGAATGAGTTAAGGGTACGTCTGCGAGCAGTTTTAGCAGCCCGTTTCATAATGGCGAGTCGCATAAAAAGCCCCTCGTTAGCACCACCCTGGAGTGAGCTAACGAGGGGAGCCCTCATGGAGAGTTGAGGGTTAAATCGTCACATCCCTAGGAGTGCGACGAATATGTAGCAGCCCCAGAATTGAGAGAAGCAGCATTAATGTGTGCGAAAGGCCAGTGCCAGAAGGACTCGAATATTTGTGTCTGCATCCGACTTTATGTTGAAGGCTTTGGCAGCTCGACTAATTGTATTTTCGATAACTTTCTCGGTATGTGAAGTCTCTCGCGCAATAGCGGAATTGGTCTTGCCTTCACAGAGCAAACCAAGAACTAATTGCTCAAAAGGATTGAGTTCGCGTGCGGTTATCGTTATATCCCTAGTCATCATGACCTCTCCGTCTCCTTCAGT
>JBEBBQ010000023.1:0-3416 GCA_041158325.1 Actinomycetota bacterium
CCAATAAATCGGCATCTATATCTTCGAGTTCTTGCGCAAGATCGATATCGAAATCTTGCAAGAGTTCACGGTCTTCATCTTCTGGGCTAACGATTTGGATTACGTAGCCAAGTTGTGCGCCGAGAATTTCAAAGGTATCAGCATCAACAGATTGTGTTGCAGTAACCATTTCACCTAAGTGGAAAAGCGCTGCAACTAGCGCTGCTGCATCTGCACCGATCTTCTCTGCGAAATCTGCAAGCGTTGCGCCGCGACGCATACGGATCTGAGTCTTTCCATCTCCGTGCGGAATAACTGCGCCACCCAATTGTGGCGCTTGCATATTGTCGAATTCATCGCGCAACGCTTTTCTTGATTTAGGTTTGCGCTTACTGCTCTTGCTTGCATTCTTACCGAATGCACCTGCCGCACCGCCGCGACCTGGACCGCGATTAGGACCGCCGCCGGGACGTTGTGGACCGCCAGTAGTTGGTGCACCAGTTGATGGACCACTTGAACGATATGGACCAGAAGATGTACCGCTACCTGCTGGACGTGTTTGATAATTTCCGGGACCGCCAGCACCTGCAGGACGTGGTGTATTTGGACGCGCTGCAAAACCTGGACGAACAGAACCAGGACGTGGACCTGACATACCAGGGCGTGCACCTTGAGAACCTGGTGCACCGGCTGGACGTTGTGGTGGACGAGGAACAGCGCCACCAGTTGAGAATGGATTATTTCCGGGACGCGGTGGACGTGGAACTGCAGGTGATCCACCAGCAGTAGAGAAAGGATTATTTCCAGGACGTGGAGCAGCTTGTTTATTTTCTGCAGCTGGCGCTTCTTCATCTTGATTTAGTTGATTTAGTGAAGAAGTTGGTGTTGGAGCAGATGCCGCAGCGCTTTCGGCGCGCGATGCTTTTAGCGCCTCTAAGTCAACGCCGAGTTCGGCGGCAAGTTCGGCGGCAAGTTCAGGGTTTACTTCTGCAGTCTTCTTAGCAGCGGTCTTCTTTGCAGCCGCCTTCTTGACTGGCTTCTTCTCCTCAACTGGCTTGGCATCGGGATACATCTCGATGAGTTTGCGCACGACTGGCGCTTCTACAGTTGATGATGCTGAGCGGACGAATTCGCCCATTTCTTGGAGTTTTGCAAGGACAACCTTGCTCTCCATACCGAGTTGTTTTGCCAACTCATGTACGCGGACCTTTGACACATTTCTCCTGTCTTGGCCCGCAATCTTTATTCTAGATATTTATCTAGGGATGCGAGCCTTAGTTGTAAGACCTCATAATCTGAACGAGCTCATTTGAGTTTCATATCTTTCGCATCCATATCTGTGAAACGCTCCTTTAGGAACGTTATAAATTGTGTTACATCTGGCGCTTGTTCCAGCTTGAAGGCTGATTTAAACGCTTTGCGATCTATTGCAAGATAGCCACAAGATAAGTGGAGCCAGGCTCCCCTACCTTGAGATTTTCCACCGATTGTTGGAGTAATTACCCCGTCAATACAGTTGACTCGCAATAGCTGTGATGGTTCTTGAGATTTACGACAGACGATGCAAGTACGTATCGGTTTGATACCTCTTTGCATTGCAGCCACTTCTCTAACCTTCAACAAGGGTTAAGGATAGCGAATCCCGGCGGATTCACCTAAATCCTTGCGTAACGAGCGCTTTTATTTAGGAGTTACAGGCGTATCGGGATGAATATCAATGCGCCAACCTGTCAGACGTGCAGCCAATCGCGCATTCTGTCCATCTTTACCAATTGCAAGCGAGAGTTGGTAATCCGGAACAGTAACCTTCGCAGAACGTGTAGCAAGATCAACGATCTCTACCTTGGTAACTTTCGCAGGAGATAGTGCATGCGCCACAAATTGTGCAGGATCTTCCGACCAATCGACGATATCAATCTTCTCGCCGTGCAGCTCTTCCATAACTGCATTTGCGCGTGAACCCATTGGACCAATTAAAGATCCTTTGGGTGACACACCTGCGCGATGGGAGCGAACCGCCAACTTGGTGCGATGCCCTGCCTCACGGGCTACTTCCATTATTTCTACGATGCGATCTTTGATTTCTGGAACTTCCAGTGCGAAGAGTTGTTTAACTAGCGCAGGGTGGCTGCGCGAGAGCATGATCTCTGGCCCTTTCATTCCCTGTTTTACTTCGACAACAAAGCATTTGATGCGATCGCCATGGTTGTAAACCTCGCCAGGAACTTGTTCCTGAGGTGGGATACGTCCTTCAACTTTTCCAAGGTTTACGTTGATCATCTTGGGATCACGACCTTGTTGCACAATTCCAGAGATAACATCGCCAACTGATGCGCTGAACTCGCCAACTATTTCGGCATCGTTATTGGCGCGCATCTTTAACTTGATGACTTGTCTAACGGTGGAAGTTGCAGTGCGTGCAAAACCTTCTGGTTCATCGCGATCTTCAGAGATGCGTTCACCGAGCTCATTAAATGTTGGCACCCAGATAACTATTTCCCCAGTTTCGCGATCGATACTCGCCCGAGCCTGTCGCTTTGGAGCATCGGTCTCGTAATAAGCAGTCAAAACTCCTGCTTCAATTTCTGTAATCAAATCTTCTAGCGGCATCTCTTTATGTGTTGCAAGGGCGATTAGCGCATCGACATCAACCTGGCCTTTATTCATCAGATGACTCTTCTTTACGGTTGAATTCGATTTCAACTACCGCGCGCTTTATATCCGAGAAATTCACGGTATGAGTTTTAATACGACCCTTGATATTTTCAACTAGCGTGGCCGTTACTTCATTAAATTCAGTGAGACGACCAGTGGTAATAGTTCCATCTTGCAGGGTTACCTTTACCAAGCGAGTTAAGTTCTTGGTCCAGTGGCGAGGCAGAGTTAGTGGACGATCAACACCCGGTGAAGTTACTTCGAGAGTAAAAGGTGTTTCATCCATAAAGGTTGCGGTATCAAGAAGCTCGGATATCAAACGTGAGACGACGGTGACTTGATCTAGATTTAGCGGGCTTTGGCCATCGACAATACATGTGACTATGCGGTGGCTGCCGGCAGAGGTTAATTGGACTTCTTCAAGATAGAAACCGGCTTCAGTAACAGCGGGCTCGATCAACTTGGTTATTGATTGTGTCAGTGACACTTGTGGCTCCTTATTAACTTATTATTTATTTGTTATTTAGTTTTTACTACGCGCCAAGTTTAGCACCGATTAATTCAGGGTTATCGCAGCGCAGTAAAGGTATCGAAGGCTACCTTTAGAATCAGCGCCGCTGTTATGCCCATAAAGACTTTTCTAACTAAACCAGAACCACCACGTAGGGCTATGCGAACACCGATTAGTCCGCCACAGACATTTGCGATGGCTAGGGTGAGGCCGATCTTCCAGAGAATTTCACCGTTAACTCCGAAGACCAGAATTGCACCGGCATTGGTGG
>JBEBBQ010000024.1:0-11176 GCA_041158325.1 Actinomycetota bacterium
ATTTCATGTGATTAACCAACCTTTGGTAGGGCATCGGCTGCAATTGCAGGACGTGTGTACTTGAGTTCAGTTACAGGTCCCTTTGCAGAGTCTGTTGTCCAAACTTTACGAGTTGCATCAACTGGCTTTAGCACGGTTGTTGCATCGTATTTACCGATCCAGAAACCAGTGAAAGCTTCGTGAGTCTTTGTGCTGTAACCAAGTGGTGACAGCGCCGCACTTGGAAGCTTTGCAGCATTTGCTTCGACGTATTTGATGATTCCTGGACGAGTTAGATCCTTACCAACACCCAATAGTGCAGAAGTAGTTAGGTATCCAATATTCATTCCCTGAAGAACGTTGTTATCCCAACGCTTATCTGGACCCTTGTTGAACTCATCGTTGATCTTCTTAAATGCCTTTACGAACTCGTCATCGGCTTCACCTGGTGATGGAGCATGTGATGCTGAGATAGTTCCGGCTAGAAGAGCCGCTGAAACTGCAGGTGCAATTCCGCGAGCGCCAAGGATTGTCTGGAATGTAGTTGCATCTGCACCTACTGAGATTACGATCCACTGTGCTGGCTTGTAGCCAATCTTGTTTGCAGAAGAAACTGCTGCAGCAAATGCTGAAGCAACTGCGCCAACGACGACAACATCTACGTTGTTATCTTTGAGCTGCTGCATCTGAGCATCAAGGCCAGAACCCTGAGTACCAGCGATAAATGTTGCTGCGGTCTTCTTTGCTGTGAATGTCACTCCAGCTGTGGCAAGACCTTCAACAGTGTTACGACCGAAGTCATCTGTCTGATAAACGATACCGACAGTGTTCTTTGCGAAGTTTTCCTTGATGTGCTTTCCAAGGATCTTGGCTTCAACGACGTATGTGCCGAGGGCGCCGAAAGTTGTTGGGTACTTCTTTGGATCGGTGTAGAAGCCGCTGTATCCGCTGTTTACGAATAGATCTGGAATTCCACGACGGTTGATATCTTTGATAACAGAGATATGTGTCTGGGTTCCGACGCTTCCGACCATTGCAAAGACTTTATCCTTGTTGATCAGTGCAGATGCAGTAGAAACTGTTAGACCCGCCTTGTATGTGTCGTCTTTAACGACCAAAGTTATTTTGCGTCCGTAAACGCCACCCTTGGAATTTACATAATCAAAGTAGGCGCGCATAGCGTCATCTACTTTGTTATAGCCCGGGCTTGCTGGACCTGTCTGAGGTAGTTGCATACCAAGAACGATTTCAGTGGCTGAAACACCAGGAGTGCTTGCTCCTTGCGCTGGCACTGCTGAAAGCGCTAAAGCACCAGCAAGTACAACAGCGGCAGTTGAAATAAAACTGCGCGGTGATCTAGACAGAGATGCACGATTTCTCACTACATTCACTCTTTCTCTATTCAATGAATGCAATGGAGAAAACGAGGTATCCCCATTGCCACCAACCCTGAACTGGGTTGAACGGCTTCACTTTAACCGAATGTGAACGTAAAGTGAATGCGAGGCGACGAAACGCCGAAAGCGGAGGGGTGATCTCACGCCCGTAGGCGCCGCTTTATAACAATTATTTATGCTTGTGTTTATGCAGGTGGGTACCCGCGACCCCGGCGGGATTAATCACCACGGTCAAAATCAATAAGAGGCTAGAGACCAGGGCGGGCATGAAGTTAGAGACTTGCTCGCTTAATTCGAATTGGTGAAGCACCGCATCGATCCAATCAGGTAGGAATACAACGATTACCGTTCCGATAAAGGCTCCGAAGATGCTGCGAATGCCACCAAGAACTGCAGCTGTGAGAAGTAATAGCGAAAGTGAAACTGGGTAAACGCTGGGACCGACCAGACCGCGAAGTCCATAAAGGGCACCAGATAAACCGGCGAAGGTTGCCGATACAACGAAGACAAATATTTTTTGGCGCGAGAAGTTGACGCCACTTAGCGCTGCTGCTGTTTCGTTATCTCTAATCGCGCGCCACATACGACCAGTACGTGAGAGCAAAATATTGGAGGCCAAGAACAACGCGATCGCTGCAAATGGAAGTGCTACATAGAGCTGCCATTGTTCGTAACTTGGTTCGCCAAATAAATTTGTAAACCAAACTGGTGGATAACCAACATCTACCGGTAGTCCCTCATCGCCTTTAAGCACCGACATAAATCGGTTCGCCAGAGTTGGGATCGCAAGAGCGATAACAAGAGTTGTGCCTGCAAGATATGGCCCAGTTAAGCGCGCTGCTGCAATTCCCAAGAGCAGACCGGCAAGTGCTGATCCAACTATCGCCAAAGGAATTGCTACCCATAGCGAGTAGCTCTGATTGATCATCAATAGCGCCATGCAATATCCGCCCACCGCCATTAACGCGCCTTGACCAAGTGAGAGTTGGCCAGAGATTCCGGTTAACAAAGTTACGGAAAGGACTCCGATAAAGAGTATGAGAACTAAAGCCAACTGGGCTTGGTTGTAGGCATCGAAAGTAGATGCCGCGAAGAGAATTGCTACGACAAAAAAGATTGTCCGGCGCAGACTCTTGCGAGCGATCGAGTGGTTCTTGGCTTTAGACACGGCGCGCATCCTTTGCTCCCAAGATTCCACGTGGACGAATAATCAAGACCAGAATCAACACCGCCAAGATCGCTAAGAAAACATCTTCCGGTGTGTCATAGAAGCTAACAAATGAGATAACCATTCCGACAAGGAAGCCGCCAATTACAGCACCAGCCGGGCTATCAAGTCCGCCTACAACTGCTGCGGTAAAGCCGATGATCAAAACTAAATCCAAAGTATTCGGTGAAAGGTTTGAAGTTGGCGTAATCAGAAGGCCAGCAAGTGAAGATGCCGCACCAGAAAACGCCCAGCTAAGTGAGCGAGTGAAGTTAGTTCTAATTCCACTGAGTCGAGCAACCTCTGAATTCAAAGCTGTGGCGCGCATTGCAAGTCCTACGCCGGTTTTCTTAAAGAAGAGCGTCGTTAAAGCCAAGGTAGATAAAACAACGGTAATTACAAATACATCGAATGAGGTAAATGGCATCACATTGCCAGCAACGGTGAAACCTTCTTGCGCATATGGCGCTGGAAACCCTCGTTCCTCAGCGGCCCAAATAATTCCTGCTAAAGCTTGTAGAACCCCCAAAATACCAAGGGATGCGATTACCGGAATCGCCGCGCGCATTGATTCGCTGCTCAAAAGTTCGGTCTTCTTTTTATTGGATAGTGGGCGCATTACCAAGATATCTAACAAGGCTCCCATTACAGCGCCTACTAAAATTGCAACAACAAATGCCAACCAGTAAGAATTTCCATTGGTAATCATGGTCGATGCGATGTAAGTGCTAAACATCGCTTGGCCCATCTGGGCATAGTTAAGGATTCCAGCCCCGCGCCAAACGATGACAAGACCCAGTGCAACTAATGCATAAATTGCTCCGCGAGATGTGCCAGAGAACAGGGCCGCTAGAAATGTATCCATCAATACCCCAAATATGCGGCGCGCAAATTAGCATCCGCCCTTAACTCAGCTGCTGGTCGATCGGCAACGACTTTGCCAAGTGCCAAAAGAACTCCGTGATCGGCTACGCCAAGTGCCGTATTGGCATTTTGTTCAACTAGTAAAACTGTGAGACCAGTTGTGCGACAGAGAATATTTATTGAATCAATGATCTGTTCTACAACTAACGGTGCAAGGCCAAGAGATGGTTCATCTAAAAGCAGTAACTTGGGGCGCGAAACCAGCGCGCGACTAATGGCCAACATCTGACGTTCGCCACCTGAGAGAGTTCCAGCCAACTGTTTGCGGCGTTCTTTCAAACGAGGAAATAGTTCGAACATCTCATCCTGTGCAGCAATTACATCTGCTTTGAATTTACGGCGCCGAAATAGCGATCCCATTGAGATATTTTCTTCAACGGTTAACTCTGAGATAACGGCA
This sequence comes from Actinomycetota bacterium, assembly GCA_041158325.1. GTDB lineage: Bacteria > Actinomycetota > Actinomycetes > Nanopelagicales > Nanopelagicaceae > Planktophila. The sequence goes on from JBEBBQ010000024.1 coordinate 3,908, forward strand.
TGGCCTTCTGGAACATGGGCGATGCCATTTCGCACAATATCTTCAGCGCGCATGCCGATAAGAGATTTTCCGCTCCAGGTAATTGAGCCTGATGCCGGATGTTCTAAGCCAGAGATGGTGCGTAACAAAGTGCTCTTACCAGCGCCGTTTGCACCGATAACTGTTGTTATCTTCGATTCTTGTGCTGTGAACGAAACGCCGTCGAGTGCAATTACCGAACCAAAACTGGTTACTAAATCTTTAACTTCAAGCATTGTTGACTCCTAATTGATCGGTGCCACTTTGATTTGAAGTTCCAAGATATGCCGCAAGAACTGCTGGGTCGCGCTTAACGGTATCGAAGGATCCGCTGGCGATAACTTTGCCAAAATTCAATACGTAGACTTGATCTGAAATCGCACCAATAAAATCAACGTGGTGCTCAACGATGATAATTGCACATCGTTGCTTCAACTGCCTTAGCAAGTCGGCGAACTTATCAATATCATCTTGGCCAAGACCGGCTGCTGGTTCATCAAGAAGCAAGATCTTCGGTTCTGAAACTAGCGCTCTTGCAATGGATACGCGCTTTGTTTCGGGGTACGTTAACTCTGAAGGCGTCTTATCCGCTAAATCCAACGCTCCTGCCCAGGCCAGCGCATCTTGGGCTTTAGCGCGGAGTTTTCGTTCTGATTTTGCAGATAGCCCAAAGAGATCTTTTAGGAAATTGCTCTCACGCTTCTTATCTGCGCCCATCATTACATTTTCAATGACACTTAAGCCACTAAACAAACCAACACCTTGCAAGGTACGGCTTATCTCAAAATTTGCTAGCTCGTAACTTTTTGGCCAATCAACTTTCTTGCCATGGATTGAGATCTCACCAGAAGTTGGTGCAACTAAGCCTGAGATGCAATTAAACAAAGTGGTCTTGCCTGCGCCATTGGGGCCAATTAAACCAACGATTGAATTAGGCGCAACGTCGATGAAAACATCATCGAGGGCAATGAGTCCACCAAAGTTGACCCGTAAATTTGCAATCGCTAAAACGCTCATGGTTCGTAAATTCTAGGCACACGCGGGCCAATTCGGGTAACTAACTCGTAATTAATCGAGCCTGAAGCTGCGCCCCAATCATCTACCGTGTACTCACCATCTGCACCGGATCCGAAAACTGTGACCCAATCGCCAGATTGCGCAGTGGAATCAGCGCCTAAATCAACAACGAATTGATCCATAGATATGCGCCCGATAATTGGCGCTTTTTCTCCCAGAAAACTCACACCCGCGCTTTGTGCAATTCGTGGAATTCCATCGGCATAACCCATCGCAACCAATCCTAGTTTGGTCGCTGACTTTGTAACCGCCGTTGCACCATAACCAACTGGGCTTCCGGCGGGAACTTTCTTTACAAGATGTAACTTGGCGCGCAAAGTCATCGCAGGAATTAGCCCAAGTTCTTTAGATGTCCCGAGTGTTTTCACATCTGGACTTAGGCCATACATAGCAATTCCAGTTCGCACCATGTCAAAGGCAGATGTCTGATCTTTAATGGTGGCCGCTGAATTTGAAAGGTGGCGAATCAAATTTGGATATCCAAAAGATTCAAGGGAGGCAACCATCTTTTTAAATCGATTGAGTTGACTTAAATTTTGTGGCTGCCCAGGTTCGTCCGCGCGCGCGAAGTGGGAGAAGATTCCAACTATTTCAACCCCGTGTAGATGAAGTGCATCAATTTTGGGCCATTCATCCAAGAATCCGCCGCGAGTCATTCCGGTATCAACTTCTAAATGAACGCGCGGGCGCTTGTCGCTTTTTACTGCGCTAACTTCATCCAACGCTTTTATCGATGCAACTGCAATATCGATGTCGTTATCTACTGCGCTTTGAAAATCTGATCCCGGTGGAACTAACCACGCCAAGATCGGTGCAGTTATTCCAGCCGCGCGAAGAGCAATCGCTTCTTCAAGGAGTGCAACACCTAACCAAGTAGCTCCGCCATCAAGTGCCACTTTTGCAACTGGCACGAGCCCGTGTCCATAAGCATCTGCTTTCACAACTGCCATCAAGTCAACGCCGGCTTTCGCCTTTAGCGTTGCCACGTTGGCTTTAATTGCAGAGAGATTTACGACTACTTCGGCGCGATTTGTCATCGTTCCACCACCACCATCGCCGATGCGATTCCGGCATCGTGAGATAAAGAAAGGTGCACGCGTGCACCATCTACTAACTCTGCTATCTCGCCGCGAAAGAGAAAGTCTGGTTTACCGCTCTCGTGATTTATGACTTCGGCTTCGTGCCAAGAAAGTCCATGGCCGGCATTAAGCGCTTTCGCTAAAGCCTCTTTGGCGGCAAAGCGCGCTGCCAGTGAATGAATTGGTTTTAACTGTTCAGCAGGAGTGAACAGTTTTTCGCGAAGTGATGGGGTGCGCTCGAGCGATTGGGAGAAACGTTCGATATCTACGACATCTATTCCAATCCCATCGATCATGGGGTGGAGTCTAATTGGCGTTAGGAGAGTTGGCTATTAGATGGGTAATAGCGATCTACCGCGATCACCAAAACCAAGAGAGATGCGCCGATGAATAAACCGCCGAGCAGATCCGAGAACCAATGAGTGTCGCGGACTAAAGAGACTATGCAAACGGTCAAACTAATTGTGGCAACGCCTGCGCTAGCCAGACGGCCGCGATAGCGATCGACGTGGGCGTAGCGATAAATTAAATATGCAAGGACTCCCCAAGTAAGAAGTGCATTTGAGGCATGGCCACTTGGGTATGACATTCCGCCGAAGTGAAGTAGATCGATTCCAACCTTTGGCTTGGTGCGACCTAGGCCAAATTTAAATAGACCTACAACTAAGTTAAGAGAGATCAACGAAAGAATTGCCAAATTCAGTGGACGCCAGGTTTTAAATCTCCGCGCAATGTAGAAAGCGGCGATAAGAAGTGCGGTAGCAGTAACGCCACGCAAACCAAGGTCATCTAATCTGCGAATAATGAATCCACTTACACCACGAAATTCTGGACGCTCTAGATCATGGATCCATTTGTCGATTTCAATTAGCGGCCCATTAATGATTACTTGATGAGTAATTAGGAGAAATCCAGCAAATAGCGCTGCAGACCAGCGCGCAGCGCGCACCATCTGGGCGCGACGCGAATCAAGGACTGCCTGCATAATTATTCGACCGTTACTGATTTTGCTAAATTGCGCGGCTGATCGACATCATTTCCGCGCGCAATCGCCATTTCGTAGGCAAAGACTTGTAGCGGAACTGTAGCCAGGATTGGTTGGAAGAGCGGTGAGCATGCTGGGATGCGAATGATGTGTTCTGCGCCAACAACTTCTGCGCCTTCATGTGCAATGACAATTACGCGCGCACCACGAGCTTTAACTTCTTGGATATTGCTCAACATCTTTTCATCTAGCGAGTGATCGCTACCGGAAGGCAAGATTGCGATTACAGGCGTGCCTTTTTCGGCATCGATTAACGCGATCGAACCGTGCTTGAGCTCTCCCCCAGCAAATCCTTCGGCGTGGATATATGCGAGTTCCTTCAACTTCAAGGCGCCTTCGAGAACAACTGGGTAACCAATATTGCGACCGATAAAGAGAACGGTTTCAGATTTTGCAAAAGTGCGTGTTAGCGCGCGAAGCGGTTCTACGGTTTCGAGGATTTGTTCGATCTTGCCTGGTAGCTCGAGCATCTCGTTATAAAGATCGCGAACCTGATTATCTGTAAGTTCGCCACGTACCTGCGCCAAGTGCAGACCAATTAAATCAACGGCAACGATCTGGGTCAGAAGCGCTTTAGTTGAGGCCACTGCAATTTCAGGACCGGCATGTGTGTAGAGAACAGCATCTGATTCGCGCGGAATAGTTGAGCTATTGGTATTGCAGATCGCGAGTACGCGCGCACCCGCAGCTTTGGCATGGCGGATCGCCATCAAGGTATCCATAGTTTCGCCAGATTGAGAAATGGCGATAACTAAGGTGCTGGAATCAATAATCGGATCGCGGTAGCGATATTCGCTGGCAATTTCTACTTCTACAGAAATCTTCGCCCATTTTTCAATTACATATTTAGCGATCATTCCTGCGTGATAAGCAGTGCCGCAGGCAATTACTACAATCTTCTTGAGCGCTTTAATTTCAGACTCTGACATATGTAATTCATCTAGTTCGATCTTGCCGTTATCTGTTAAGCGGCCAATTAGCGTGTCAGCAACCGCCTTTGGTTGTTCGAAGATTTCCTTAAGCATGAAGTGCGAGTAGCCGCCCTTTTGCGCAGAGGCTGAATCCCAAGTAATTGCATACTCTTTTGGCACAACTGCTTTTCCATCTAAGCCAATGATGCTGATTCCGGCGGGCGTCATAGTGACAATTTCATCCTGACCAAGTTCTACCGCGCGCTTGGTGTAATCGATAAAGGCTGCAACATCAGAGGCCATAAAGTTTTCGCCATCGCCTAAACCAACAACGAGAGGTGAATTGCGACGTACGCCAACAATTACTTCAGGGGCATCGGCGTGTACTGCAACGAGAGTAAATGAGCCGCGTAGGCGCTTTACCGCATCTAACATTGCAGCAGTTAAATCTCCGCCGTGTGATTTACGAAGTTCAGAGAGTAAATGTGCAACTGATTCAGTGTCAGTATCAGATGAAAATTCGTGGCCGCGTGATTGGAGTTCGGCCTTAAGCTCTGAATAATTCTCGATGATGCCGTTATGGATAACGGCAAGCTTTCCTACATTGTCAGTGTGCGGATGTGCGTTGCGATCAGTCGGTCCGCCATGAGTTGCCCAACGAGTGTGGCCAATTCCAGAGTGAACAACCGGCATATTTGCAGGAAGTGAGCCTTCAAGATTTGTTAACTTACCGGCGCGCTTTTCAATAAATAGAGCGCCCGTTGTACCTAGTGCGATTCCGGCAGAGTCGTAACCGCGGTATTCAAGGCGACGTAGACCTTCGATGAGCGGAGTTATTGCAGACTGTGGCCCTGTGTAACCCACAATTCCGCACACTGTTATCTACCCCAGCTCTGATTGAACGACCTTTGCCAAGTCGTTTGCTATTTCGCTGGCTAGGTTATCACTCTGGGCTTCAACCATCACGCGGACAAGCGGTTCAGTGCCAGATGCTCTTAATAAAACGCGACCATGTTCGCCAAGTTTCGCCTCTGCCGCTGAAACTGCAGCCTTAATCACTGCAGAATCTGCAAGACGCTCTTTGGCAACGTTCTTAACATTTACTAATACTTGTGGGAAACGCACCATTGTTGATGCAAGATCTTGCAAAGGTTGACCTGATTTAACAACTTCTTGCGCAAGTGCAAGGGCGGTCAATATTCCATCGCCCGTTGTTGCGAATTCGCGCATGATTAAGTGGCCAGATTGTTCTCCGCCAAGTGAATAGCCTTTTTCTAGCATCTTCTCTAATACATAACGATCGCCAACTGCAGTTGTTTCAACATTGATATCTGCGTTCTTCATGGCATGGAAGAAGCCGAGGTTGCTCATCACAGTTGCCACAATCGTGTTTGATTTCAGCGAACCAGATGCTTTAAATCCGCGCGCCAAAATCGTCATGATTGCATCACCATCGACTTCGTTGCCTTGCGCATCTATCGCTAGCGCACGGTCGGCATCGCCATCGTGTGCGATTCCAAAGTCAGCGCCTTCGCGAAGCACTGCCGTGCGAAGCTGGTGTAGATGTGTAGAACCGCAATCATCGTTGATATTCCAGCCATCTGGAGCATCGAAGATTGATATTACTTCTGCGCCTGCGCGGCGATAAGTTTCTGGTGCCACAGCTGAAGATGCACCATTTGCACAATCGACCACGATCTTTAAGCCCTTTAACGGAGTCGAAACTGAAGAGAGAAGGTGTGAGATATAACGTTCACGAGCGCTTTCATCGTTGATCGCACGTCCCACACCGCTGCCGGTTGGGCGCTCCCATGGTTCGCCAATACGCGCTTCGATCGCTGCTTCAATGGCGTCATCTAACTTTCCGCCACCACGTGAAAATAACTTGATCCCGTTATCGGGCATTGGGTTGTGTGATGCCGAAATCATTACTCCGAGGTCGGCACCGGATTCGGCAACTAGATGTGCGATTGCAGGAGTTGGTAGAACACCTACGCGATATACATCAACGCCGGCACTTGTTAGACCAGCAACAACAGCTGCTTCTAGAAATTCTCCAGAGGCGCGTGAGTCTTGGCCTACAACAGCTTTCGGGCGATGTGATTTATCAGGATTTGTTTCGACAAGAATATGTGCAGCGGCAACAGCGACATCAAGTGCTAATTCAGCAGTTAAATCACGATTGGCTAAGCCACGTATTCCATCGGTTCCAAAGAGTGCCACGTTGGGGCGCCTTTGAAATTAACGCTTGCTGTATTGCGAACGCTTACGGGCCTTCTTCAGACCGTACTTCTTGCGTTCGATAACACGTGCATCACGTGAAAGGAATCCAGCCTTCTTAAGCGCTGGACGGTGTGCTTCAACATCGATCTCGTTAAGTGAACGAGCAACGCCAAGACGAAGTGCACCGGCTTGACCAGATACTCCGCCACCGTTGATACGAGCAAATACGTCGTACTGATTTTCAGCACCAACTGTGCGGAATGGCTCAGAGACTAGTTGCTGGTGAACTTTATTTGGGAAATAGTTTTCAAGGGTCTTACCGTTTACAACCCAACGACCTGTTCCAGGTACGAGACGAACGCGAGCAACTGCTTCTTTACGGCGACCGGTGCCTGCACCAGGTGCCTTGATTGCTGGGCGGTTAGTTGCAGCAGCTGGAGTTGCTGAAGAGTATGAAGTAGGAACTTCGTTCTCGTCTAGATCTGTAACTTCGTTATAAGTTGTATCTGACATTTGTTATGGGTCCCTTACTTTGCGATCTGTGAAACTTGAGTGAATACATATGGTGTTGGTGATTGAGCAGCATGTGGGTGCTCAGGTCCTGCGTAAACCTTGAGCTTTGATGCAACCTGCTGGCCAAGACGGTTCTTTGGAAGCATTCCCTTGATCGCCTTTTCAACAGCGCGTGTTGGGTGCTTTTCAATTAGCTCGCCGTAAACAGTTGAAGTTAAACCGCCTGGGAAACCTGAGTGGCGGTGTTCAAACTTTGAAAGCGCCTTGTTACCTGAAAGAGCGATCTTTTCTGCGTTGATGATTACAACGAAGTCGCCCATATCCATGTGTGGAGCAAATGTTGGCTTGTGCTTACCGCGAAGAAGAACTGCAGCATGAGTTGCAAGGCGGCCAAGAACTACAT
>JBEBBQ010000025.1:0-2513 GCA_041158325.1 Actinomycetota bacterium
AATTCAACTGGTGTATCAGTCTTTGGTCCACCGATGATTGAGTAATCAGGAACGTTCTCACCGAAGTAAATACGTGGTTGGAACTTTCCAAGTCCAGTTGTTGGAGGAAGATCTCCAACTAGGAAGTTTGGCTTGCCGTCAGCATCAACGGTATTTCCAAATGCTGAAACAAATCCGAAACCGTGGGTGTAAACCAAGTGATCGTTAATCCAGTTACGGCTTGGGTTACCTTCGATATTTAGCTCGCGAACTGCAACAACAGCATCGCGTTGCACGCCGTTGACTGTGTAACGATCGATATCGAGTGATTCTGGGAATGAGTAGTAAGGCTTGATCTGCTGTAGCTGACGGAATGTTGCAGAGAGAACGTTTGGATCCATCAAACGAATATTTGCAATAGTCGCTGCATCATTTGCTAGCTGTCCTGAATTAGTAGAAACCGTTGCCTGGTAATCCTTCATCTCAACGCCGGCAATGCCATAGGCATCACGGGTGGCATCGATATTGCGCTGAATAAATGGCGCTTCCTTTGAAGATTCAGATGGCTTTACTTGGAACTGCTGAACTGCACCTGGGTAAACACCCGCGATAAGTACTGATGCGCCAACCATAAGTGCTGTACCTGCTGCAGGAAGTAGCCATGACTTGCGAACGATATTTGCGAAGAAGAGGAGTGAACAGATAACCGCAATTGCGGCCAAGATTGATTTGGCGGGAAGAGTTGCATTTACATCTGTATATGTCAGACCAGTAATCAATCTGCTCTCTTTAAGAGCTAACGCGTAACGGTCGAACCAGTAAGCAACAGCCTTCAAGAGAACGATTAAGCCAAGAAGAACAGAGAGCTGCACGCGAGCTGCAACTGTTGTGCGCTCTTGTGGAACCTGCGGACGAATTCCACCGTAGAGGTAGTGCACCGCAGCGCTGGCCAAGGTTGCCAAAATTAAAGTTGAAATTCCCCAACCGATAAGTGTCTGCCAGAAGGGGAGGCGGAATGCGAAGAAGGAGATGTCTAGACCGAATTGTGGATCTTGAACACCAAATTCAGTTGAGTTTCTAAAGAGCAGCCATGAGGTCCAGAGATTAGTTGCACTTGTTCCACCAAAGTAGAAGAGGATTAAAACAATTCCGGCGAAAACTAATTTACGAATTGGATCGATTGTTGCGCGGTAGCGCTCCAAGTTGTCGGCTTCAACTGATGTTGGAACGTAGAACGGGCGACGACGAAAAGCTAGATAAATGTTTAGCGAAATAATTAACGATGTTAAGAGCCCAGCAATTACAAAGAGTGCGACCTTGGTTGTTAAGACAGTTGTCCAAACATTGGTGAAGCCAACTGAGTTAAACCAGAGCCAATCGACATAGAAACCACTCAACGCAACGAGTGCGCCAGTGATAACTGCCAGAATAGTTAAGGTAATTGCTAGCGGGCTTGGCTTTTTCATCATGCTCCTAAGTTAGCGCACCCTCGCGGGTCTTCCGAATTGAGCGCGGCTATAGCCTCTTCTAGGCTGCTAACCGCTGCAACTTTAATCCCAGATGGAATTCTCGCAATATTTGGCGCAAGGTCTTGGCAATTAGCCTGTGGGACAAGGACGAGAGTTGCACCAGCCTTCTTTGCCGCCAAAATTTTCTCAGCAACTCCCCCGATACTTCCCACTTTCCCAGCGCCATCAATTGATCCTGTCACGGCGACGCTCTTACCCTGCAAAATATTCTCGCGGGTAAGCAATTCAACTATTCCAATTGCAAAAGCGAGTCCACCACTTGGGCCGCCGGTTTTGGCCAAGGAGATATTCAGATCACTTGGTTTGATCGCAACTGTCGAAGATTGTGGGTAATACTTTTCTAAATAGGCAAGCGCCACTGATTTAGCAGCGATCTGCGAATCAACCATCTCTGTCTTGGCAATCGCTTTCTCTGCTTCAGCGCTGCGCCCATCTTTATAAAATAGTGAACGCGGCATTACTGCATATTCGCTCTTCATCCATGAGTAAAGAAGTTCAACGCCCGTCACGTAAGCAGCTGGATTGGTTATGAGAATGGAGAGCAGGTAAAGGTTGCCATCGCTGGGATAAAGCTTTAGCGAATCTGGAGCCGTCTTGGAGACAGTGATCGTCTTCTCTTTAGCGCTTTGATCTAAAACATTCTGCGCATTCCCCGGCATCAAAACTACAAATGGAAGCGGGGCTAGAAAAGCGCATCCAAAGAAGAGGGTTAAAACCAGTGATGTGGTGCGAGGAAGTCGAACGGTCACGAGAATTTAGTCGCTGGTACTTGAGCCCGCAGGTGCGCCATCGGTAGATGGATCAGTTAAATCATCAGTGGTTGCCGGGATGTTCGTTGTTATCTCAGCGGTGCGGAAGGAGTCTTGAAAGCGTTGAAATTGGCTGACAGAGCGGGTGGTTTCAGATTCAAACTTTGATTTAAATTGGGTAACCCATACGACATAGCCAAGCGCGCCCAGCAGGCCTGCGAGTGGAATTACCCACCAAATTAGAGCCGTGAAAGCG
>JBEBBQ010000026.1:0-3271 GCA_041158325.1 Actinomycetota bacterium
GGTGCAACCATTCCAAGAAGCATGTGCGCGATCATGTGATATTCAAATGAGAACTTGGCATAGACACCTAAGCCACCGCTAGTTGCATAATCAATTGCGCTGATTCCTAGCGCGAAGGCAACAGTTCGTCCCACTGGCCACTTATCTCCGCGGCGCGTAAGAATAATTACTCCTCTTATATAGAGTGCAACCGCAGTTACTAAAATTCCAATCATTAGCGCATCAGGATCGTATAGCGAGATCAAGCGCCAAAGGTTTGGTGGTGGTGGCGTTGCGATTCCTGCAACAGCCAAACCAGGGTCAAATTGTGAACTAACCGTGCGGGCAGGCGGTTGCATCGTTGAAAGTTTGGAGCCAACAAATGTAGTTATCGCCATGATTAAGACTTCAACTGAAATTAAACGGCCCAATTGCTTTCCATTTAGCTTTAGAGAACCCTTTAATTGGCGACGGTTTAAGTAACCAAAGAAAATAAGTACTGCCGTTAATAAAATTTTTAGAAAAACTAAGCGCGCATAATCTGAGCTCCAAGCGCTCTGAAAACTAAGTCTGGCCCACGCATTTGCAGTTCCGCTTGCTGATACCGCTATCGCCGCCCATAAAGCCAATGCGCTAAAGCGCGGTAGCGCTATTGCCCGGTCTTCGGCTTTCAAGAAAGTAATCGCAACTAACCCACCAACCCAGAGAGAGATTGCGATGACATGTACGACTAGAGAACCAATAGCTAGAGCGTGCGAACCGCTAGATGCAGAATGGCTTTCAAAGACCGGCGCAATAATCGCCACCAAACTTAGTAAGAGAAGTGCGTTAGCGCCCGCAACGCCTTTGATGCGAATCACCGCTGATGCAACTAGTAGAGACAAGCACAGTTGAGCAAACATGTACTTGCCAAGCGTTACCTGCGAGATAAATGAACGCAGCGATGTGGGATCTAGAGCCTCAGATAGATCTGTGCCGAGAATGTTCGCCAAAGTGGCAATTATCGAAAGCCCGGTAGCTATCGCCCAAGTTAGAGCTGCGATTGAAGTAAGACTTCTTAGCGCTTTAGCGCGATCGCCTAGCTTGCCTTCGATTTCATTTAAGAAGAAAGCTATAGCCAGGAGCAGACCAATAGTGGTTATGCCCGAAGCTAGGGATAAGAATTTACTTATCTCCAGTAAATTCATCGCTCGTTAAATATCTTTCGCGCATAGAGCGCAAGTGCAATCAAGACTGCAAGCGAGGCGACCAGCAGTCCAATTACAAATAAGTTAGTGCCGAAGTCGCTGCCTTCTATTTTTGCCGGAGTTGTTGGAACCACTTCTTCAGGTACAGAAATTGCTGGTGTTGAAAAGTTAAAAACGAAGGATCCTTCTAGTGGCAGATCAATTTCGGAGATGATGCTGTAAGAAACTTTATAGACACCTGGTTCGGTAATTGGCTTCATACCGACAATCAAATCGTTTCCAGCAACGGTCAGCGTTCCGTCATCAACGCGACGACCAGATGGATCTGTGACAATGACTTCATTACCCATATCCATAGGTGTCATTTCAACGGTAATTGTTACCGCACTTGGTTCTACTTTCAGAGTTGAACCAGCTATTGGTGATGTGGCAACAAGAGAGTTAGCCATCGCGGGAGCTGTTAGAAGAAAGGTAAATCCCAGCGCTGCAATAACCGCCGCTAAACGCTTCACTTGTTACCCCTGTCCTCTCTCAACCCTGGCTTAATTCGCCTCTATAGTCTCACTTCCTTAGACTTAGGCACCAGCCCCTAGCCTGTGATTTTGGGCTGTGATTTAAGAGAGTAAAGAGAAGGAGTGATAGCGCGTGCCTACATATCAATATCAATGTTCTGCTTGCGAGCACGCCTTTGAGGCTTTCCAGAGCTTCTCCGATGAGCCACTAACCAGCTGCCCAGAATGTAAGGGCGAAGTTAAAAAAGTTTATTCTGCAGTTGGCGTTGTATTTAAAGGATCTGGTTTCTACAAAACGGATTCAGCACCGAAACCAGCAACACCATCTAAATCTGAATAACGTTCTTTAGTCTTCGTGGTGCGGAGGCTTGTCGCCTTTTATTTCTTCTTCGCGACGGCGGTCTTCGCTTTGATCCTCGCGGGGATCGCGTTCGTCCTTAGAAGATTCTGGGAACAGTTGTGACATGACGCGCTTCACCCCCTCAATACGCAATTGTAAATTGCCTTACTTACATTAATCCTACATAGTTTACTTGTGTTCGAACGCCTCGGTCATTTCATCGTTAAGCGCAGCAAGCGCGTTTTAATCCTCTTCACTCTAGGAATTCTCCTCGCCGGAGGCATTGGCTCGCTCGCTTTCGGAAAATTAGATTCGGGTGGGTATTCGGATCTCAATAGCGAATCTGCAAAAGCGGCAACTTATTTATCTGAAAAGTTCAAAGTTGAAGAACCTGTTGTTATCTTGATTATTGATAGCGGCGATAAACCTGTAGAAGATTTGGCGATATCGCAACAAGCGATAGCAGTTGAAAAAGAAGTGGCGCAGATTGCCGGAATCTCGAAGACTTTATCTTTCTGGTCAACTGGCGGAGCACCCAATCTAAAATCCACAGATGGCAAAGCGGCATTTTTATTTGCTTATGCAAATACCGAGGTGGGTGACTTCGATTCGATCGGACGAATTGGTAAAGATATTCAATCTGCTTTCGATGGCAAGCGTGGAGATCTAACTATCTATGCAGCGGGTGCGGGTGTAGTCACTTATGCGATTAACCATAAAATCGAAGGCGACTTGTTACTTGCCGAATCCATCGCGATACCGCTGACTTTCTTACTACTTATCTTTGTTTTTGGAGCACTCGTTGCGTCAGCAATGCCGCTAGTTGTTGGAATCAGCGCCATCCTTGGCGCCTTCTTTATTATTTATCTGATTACCCTCTTTACCAATGTGAGTATTTTTGCCCTCAACTTGATCACTGGTCTCGGACTAGGTCTAGGTATTGATTACGCCTTATTAATGGTCAATCGCTTCCGTGAAGAGCTGCACTCTGGCAAGAGCGTTGAAGACTCGGTACGCACAACGATTAACACGGCAGGAAAGACAGTTTTCTACTCTGGTCTAACAGTTCTGGTAACGCTTAGTGCACTCTTATTCTTTCCATTAGATTTCCTTAAATCATTTGGTTATGCGGGAGTTAGCGTTGTTACCTTGGCGGTTCTTGGCGCACTAATTCCACTACCTGCAATCATGGCGCTGCTTGGACATAAGATCGATAAGGGCGCTGTACGAAAAGGTGGAATAACTCCTAAGGA
>JBEBBQ010000027.1:0-13332 GCA_041158325.1 Actinomycetota bacterium
CGAAGCGTGGTTAATGGAGTGCGAAGTTCGTGAGATACATCAGAAACAAATCTCTGCTGTACGCGCGATAAGTTCTCTAAACGAGTGATCTGTGATTCCAGAGATAGCGCCATCTCATTAAATGCGGTTCCCAGCGTAGAGATTTCATCAAAACTTTCAACCTTCATACGTTGAGAAAAATCACCTTGCGTAAACTGTTCGGCTACGCGGGCGGCTTCTCTAACCGGTCGCACAACTTGCCGGACTACCAACCAGGTAATTAAGCCGATTAAGAAGAGCAGCGCCAATCCAGTAAAGAATAGTGAGCTTTTAACTAGCGAAAGAGTGGTGTTTTGATTAGTAAGTGAGTAGACCAAGTACATCTCATAATTGCCAGACTCAGGAATAGCGATTCTTCGACCTGCGATCAAGACATCAGCATCTTCACGATTTTTATACTTCACAGTTGCGTACTTGTATTCAACTATGTCGCTTGCTCTAACGCGTTGTCTAAGGTCGGTTGGAAAGGATGAGATATCTAATTCATCTGTCGCGGTGCTGTAATCAGGAGCAATTTCATCACCTAATGGATCAGCGATCGGGCCAAAGCGACTGAGAAAGATGGATTTACGATCCTGGTTAAGGCTAACTTCTGTCGAAGAGATGATGATCTCTTGCACGGTCTCTGTGATAATCGAGGTATTTGCACCTTCAACTAAGAGGAATTCATACTGTGCATTGAAGAATGTGGAACGCGCTTCAGCCAAAGAAGTTTCTAAATTAACCTGCTTTACGCCATCAGATAGCTGCGAATAAAGTGCGGAACCGGTTAGCCAGACAACTCCCAGGGAAAGTAGAACGGTTGAGAAGATAACCCTTGAGGCAAGCGATTTCCTGAAGGAAAATAAATTTCGGTTCATCCTAAGAACCGCCCAAGACTCCTGCTTTATATCCAACTCCGCGCACCGTCATAACAATCTGCGGGTGCTCTGGATCATGCTCGACCTTAGAACGCAGGCGTTGCACATGGACGTTTACGAGTCGAGTATCTGTTGAGTGGCGATAGCCCCAAACTTCTCCGAGAAGCGCATCGCGCGTAAACACTCGTCCTGGTTCTTTAGCTAGCGCAACTAACAAGTCGAATTCCAAACGAGTTAGCGCAATCTTCTTTCCTGCCCTACTTACCTCATGAGCGGTAACGTCAATTGAAAGATCGCCAATTACAAGTAGGCCTGAGATATCTGCATTTGTGCGACGCAAGCGAGTGCGAATACGAGCGATTAACTCGGAAGGGTGGCGAAATGGCTTGACCATGTAATCATCAGCGCCAGCTTCCAGCCCACGAACAACATCATGGGTGTCACCTTTTGCGCTCAACATAACAATAGGCACCATAGATTCGGCGCGGATTAATTTACAAACTTCTATGCCATCTAAACCGGGAAGCATTACATCTAGCAGTACGAGATCTGGAGGATTATTTCTAAATACCTCCAGAGCCTCGTCACCACGACTTACGAGATCGACATCGATGCCGGCACCGGTTAAAACGATGCCGAGCATCTCTGCCAGGTCTTGGTCGTCATCGACGACCATAACCAAAGTCATTAGCTACCGTGCTCCCAAGAGTTGAGGTACATATCTTGTGCAGGAGTTAATGTGTCGATACGGCCACCCATTGAAATCAACTTCAGGCTAGCAACTTCCTTATCGATATAAGTAGGAACGTTGTGAACACCAGCAGGAAGATTCTTTGCTTCCTTAACTAGGTACTCAGCAGTTAGAGCCTGATCAGAGAATGACATATCCATAACTGATGCTGGGTGTCCTTCTGCTGCTCCGAGGTTAACTAGGCGACCTTCTGCAAGAAGCAATAGGCGGCGGCCATCTGCAAGAACGTATTCGTCAGTTTGGTGACGCATTTTTGAGTTCTTCTTCTTGGCGTTCTGCTCGAGCCATGCAACATCGATTTCAATATCGAAGTGGCCGGAGTTGGCCATGATCGCGCCATCTTTCATTACTGCAAAGTGCTCATCGCGAAGTACGTCACGGTTACCAGTAACAGTGATGAAGACATCGCCAAGCTTTGCTGCATCAACCATTGGCATCACACGGAAACCTTGCATCATCGCATCAAGCGCCTTAGTTGGGTCAATTTCTGTAACAATCACATCGGCGCCCATACCCTTTGCGCGCTCTGCAACGCCCTTACCGCAGTAACCAAATCCAGCGACTACGACTACGCGACCTGCAAGCAGGAAGTTTGTCGCGCGGAATACTGCATCAAGAGTTGATTGACCAGTTCCGTAGCGGTTATCGAACATGTGCTTGGTGTCAGTGTCATTTACAGCGATCATCGGGAATGTGAGTGCGCCATCTTTAGCCATCTGATTTAGACGAATCACGCCTGTTGTTGTCTCTTCGCAACCACCAGCGATATTTGGAAGAAGTTCTTTACGTGTTGTGTGAAGTGTATTTACGAGGTCGCAACCATCGTCGAATACTTGGTGTGGTTCGATATCAAGTGCTGCGTTGATGTGTGCGTAGTAACCGTCACGATCAACTGCATTGCGAGCAAATACTGAGATTCCGTACTCGTGTACGAGGGCCGCTGCTGTGTCATCTTGTGTAGAAAGTGGGTTCGACGCACAAAGCGCAATCTCTGCTCCGCCAGCCTTTAGAACGCGCATCAAGTTTGCGGTCTCGGTGGTCACGTGCATACATGCTGAGATGCGAACGCCAGTGAATGGTTGTGATTTTTCGAAGCGCTCACGGATCTGTGCAAGCACAGGCATGTTGCGTTCTGCCCATTCAATCTTCTTACGGCCTTCGGCTGCAAGAGATGCATCAGCGATGTCATGCTTTGGAATTGTTGTTACAGGTGTCATTGAAATATATCTCCCTAGTTTAAACGGCTGTTTTTTCGCTTGACCTTCGGCGTAGGGCTCTACTGTGCTAGTCGGCTATAGGTATAGCGTACTAGTTAAGGTATTAATAAGAGGATCTATCGGTCTCCACGGATCATGTTAAGTACATCATCTCGAACCTTTTTCATGCGGGCTTCCGTAGAAGCCTCAACGTTGAGTCGAAGGAGGGGCTCGGTATTTGAAGCGCGCAGGTTAAACCACCAAGTATCACCGCTAATGGTGAGGCCATCGAGGTGGTCGGCTTCCACGCCATCTTTATCAAGATATATCTCTTCAACGTGACTCATTGCAGCGCTTGCATCTGCAACTTCAGAATTGATTTCTCCACTTGAGATATATCTGGAATACGGTTTCAAAAGGTTTGATAGTGAACCCTTAACTTCGCCAAGAGCTGCGATAGCGTGAAGTGCTGCCAGCATTCCAGAATCTGCTCGCCAGAAATCTTTGAAATAGAAGTGGCCAGAATGCTCGCCACCAAATACCGCACCGGTATCTGCCATAAGTTTCTTTATATAGGAATGGCCAACGCGGGAGCGGATCGCTTTACCACCGTTTTCTTCAATAATTTCAACAACCGCGCGAGATGAAATCAAGTTGTAAATAATATTTGATCCTGGGTACTTCTTTAGTTCTCGGTATGCAATCAGAGCAGTAAGGGTTGAAGGATTTACCAACTCCCCATTTTCATCTACTAGGAAACAGCGATCGGCATCACCATCAAATGCTAACCCGATATCGGCCTTATGTTTCTTCACCGCTTTCTGCAGATCCTTTAAATTCTTCGGATCAATTGGATTAGCTTCATGATTAGGGAAAGTTCCATCTAGCTCAAAATACATTGGTATGACTTCGCAATTTAATTTAGCGAACACAGCAGGAGCGGTATGCCCAGCCATTCCATTTCCTGCATCAATTACAACCTTTAGTGGGCGAATCTCGGAAAGGTCAACCAATGTCAGTAAGTGGTCAACGTAAGGCGTTAACAAATCTTGTTCAGACTCTGTGCCAACACTTCGGAAATCTATGGGAGAGCCCTCATTTACAAAACGCTCAATTGTTAAGAGCCCGGACTCTTTTCCGATTGGTCGAGCACCGCTTAAGCAGAGTTTGATTCCGTTGTATTCGGCTGGGTTGTGGCTAGCGGTAAACATTGCACCTGGATAGTTAAGTTTTCCTGCTGCAAAGTAGAGCATGTCTGTGGATGCCAAACCGATTCGGATTACATCTAAACCCTGTGAAGTTACTCCAGCTGAAAAGGCATCGGCAAAAATCGGTGATGAGGGACGCATATCTTCACCGATAACAACCGTGCCTGGCTCGCGTTCTTGTTGCAAGAATCTGGCAAAGGCAACGCCCGTTGCAAATGTAAAATCTGCGGTAATTTCTTCATCAACCAAACCGCGAATGTCGTAGGCCTTAAAGATTGAAATTTTTCTTCCTTCGCTAATTGTTCTCGGGGAATATCAAGAATTTAGGATGGTACGGCGCGTAAATGGCCACGTCGACCGAGTGATGAATGATCGGTTGTAGATGTAGTGCTGCTTTGATCTTGCATTGATTCGTGATTTGCGGCAACTTCACGAACGGCATCAGCGATAGCCATTAGGTCATCTTCGGAAGGCCCATGGCCTGCTTGTGATGTTTCCTCTTTGATTACCGTCCAACCATTAGGAACAGTTAAGCGTTTTCCATGGCTTTCACAGAGATCGTAAGAATGTGGTTCAGAGTAAGTAGCTAGTGGGCCAAGCACCGCAGTCGAGTCGGCATAGATATAGGTAAGCGTCATCGAAGCCAAGCTTCGGCAACTTACCCGCGAACAACTGCGCCCTGTGCGCGCCAACTTACTCATGACGCTAAGGCTAGTGGTTGAGTACCAAAAAAACTGGGATTGTCAGGGAGTTAAGACGCGAATATTAGACATTGGAACGGAGGATTTAGTCAGAACGCTTCCTGCTGTAAGTGGGAAATATCCGTAACCACTCTTGGTTGCAATAAGCCCAGCGGCATAAATTCCTTCTCCTGCATCGGTTATCGATAGCGAGCGAACCCCGTCTGGGATCTTTACAGAAGCGATATCTTCACCGTTAACTCGAACCGTTTTACGCTTTCCATTATTGGAGAGAAGTACCATCTCCACCTTGATTCTTTCCCCGATAAAGATTAACTGCGGTGCAAGACCTGCGATTGAAAAGTTAGATTCACTTAACTCGGTAACTGCAGTGCTCCAGATAAAGTCTGACTTACCTTGGGAGATAGTCTGCGAGAAAACTGAGGCAACGATCGGCTCATCTGAAGTGATTCGGACTCCAAACCTGCTCGCCGGTAAGTTGGGATTTAAATCTAAAGTTGCAACTGAGCCACTCTTGACAACTTTTCCTTCCAAACCTGCAGGAATAAATGACCCATCAGTTGAAAAAACGGAGACGGTGATGCGGGCATCAAGTTCGCCGGGAACTAGGATGCGCAGTGAGTGAGGAAGTTCTACCGTCTTTGAACCTACTTTGCGAACTGTGTGAGGAATCGCAGGGATAAAGACATCTTTACTTACTTTTGGCGCGAAGTTGACTATGTCACCGCCAAGTGCGCGAAGCCCACGTCCACGCTCATCGATCATGTAACTAGTAACTCGACCTGCTCTGGTAAACACTTTGATTACAAGTGACTGCGAACCGGGGGCGAGTGAATCAACTCCAACTTCTAGGTAAGAGTTTGCCTTAATAGTTAGTGCCTTAGCAGGTTGCGCTCCGATCTCATTCCAAACTTCAATATCAACAGTTGCCGCGCTTAATCCGCTGTTAACCAGAATCAGTTTTCCTTTACTGGTTACATCTGCTGCTCCACCGACAAACCATTGTTCAGTCTGCAAGGATGAACAAATTGTGGAACCGGCCCAAACGCCTTTTCTAATCTGCCATACAACAGGCGTTGCACCTTGTGACTCAAGAATTATGGGCGCCTTACTCTGCATATAGCGCAGTGTTTGTGCCGGGATAAATGAGAGCGATTTGGTTCCAGTTGATCGAATTTGGCTCTTTGATGAAGGCAGAGAAATTGCCGTTGTTAATCCAATAGGAGTTGATGGGCAAACAACTGCAGGATAATTTGATGAGAATTTTCCATTGGAGACAGCGACATCTGCCGCATTCGAGAGAGCTAAAACGATAGCCAGCCCCGATGCCAGAGCTAATGGGCGTCCGAACTTCATGCTAGCTCCGAATCTTCAATTTCACGGCGACGTCTTCCAGCGGGAAGTGCCAGAACTACAACGGTGATAAAGATGATTAACTCTAAAGAAACCAATGCACGGCGCAAAGAGCCGTCGTAAAGGAAGCTAACAGGTCCAGGCTGTAGGACCTCAAATACTGGCAAGTTATCTACGCTGCGATTTCGATTTAACCGTTGGCCTTCTTGCATCGCTCGCCAGCCCTGAGCATAGTTTTCAGTAAGAGTTAACGTACCTGGCTCTGGAACGGTAACTTCAAATTCAGATTGGCTTACCGGAAGAACAGTTGTCTTGCCAGCAAGATTTGTGAAAAGAACAGTGCCGGTATTTGCAGAAATCTTCCACACGATTCCGGCATCAGTCGATGAAGCTCTGGTAAATCCGCCCAAACCATCGATGATGCGAACTAAATTTTCATCAGTTGGATTCTTAAGGAATAAATATTTAATTCCATTGACTGCAAAGGTTGAACTTGAAGTCAGCCCACTTCCATCTGCGAGTTCAAGAACTGCATTTGTAATCTGCTCGCGATTTGGTGGCGCAATATCCGGATCACCTAGTCTGGCATCTCCACCACGGGCCAAGTAGAAGTTAAGCGAAACATCTTCACCTACCGTGCGAGGTCTGATGACCATTGTCTTGGCATCTTTTTCAACCGCTAAGAATGGAGGAAGGACGATGTCGCGGCCGCTTTGCAGTGGCGCAGATCCAGCAGTGGTCGCAACCCATAATGTCGAGGAGAGCGCATATGTAGCTGTTGCAAAAAGTAACACTGCGGCCGAGATGTGACGGAAATTTACATGCGTTGCTTTAAGTCTCTCCCGCAACTTATCGGAAACTGCAATTGCGGCGGCAATCGCGGTAAGCGTTGTAATTGCCAACAAAGTTCCAGGATAGAGCTGGGTTGCGATACTGGTTCCGTTACCTGTTATTGAGACTGCGCTAAAGAGAATCGAAATCAGTAGAGATATGAATCCAATTTCTGCGATGAATCGAGCCCGGGTTGATGAGAAAAGCGAAATTATGAGGACCAAAGTAATCGGACTTATGAGGTACCAAGGTAAAGAACCGGGACCACCTGGATTACCCAGCAGCGCAAAGTTTGGGCCACTTCCTTGCAATAGGAAACCAGAATCCATTAAGAATCTACTTGGATTGATGATTAATTCGAAACTCCACGGCGCACAGATAAGAATTGGAGTGAAAGTTAAAGCCAGTCGACGGTATAAACGAGCATTAAATAAAACAATATTGATACCACTGTTGCTGGCTATGTAATCGCGATAGATAGAAAATCCAGTGAGCGCTATACCCAAGATGAAGATAAGCGGGGAGAAGGCAAAGAGTATCGAGACGAGAAGAGATAGGGCGAAGACTTTGCGCCATGAGAATTCTTCAATCTCGAACCAGCCTCGGGCGGAGATAACAAGTAGCGGCAAAAGCAGCAGAACGATTAATGTACTTAAGCGACCAGCGTTAATGGTCGAAATCGAGACTGGTGAAAGCGCATAGAGAACGGCGCCAGAAGTTGTGAGCCAACGATTTGTGGAGAACTCTTTGAAGAAAAGATGCCCAGTTAACGCCAACAGTACAGGTGCTATAAAAAAGAGCGCTGAGATGAAGAAGTTAACGTTTCCGAAGAATGGGGTTGCTGCTATCGAGAGGATCGCCATCCACGTCGGTGCGGCCGCCGAAGTGCCCATGGCGATTGAGTGCCAGCCACTGAAGTAAGTATTCCAAAGCGCACTAACACCAGATGGTTGCTCGGGTAAGGCGCCACCAGAGATTGAACCAAACCTAAATCTTGACCAGAAGATTGAAAGAACAAATAAGAAAAGTGAAGCGGCAATTAATGGGCGCTTTAGCAGCAAAACCCAGTTTCGATTGTTGGCTGGGGTCAGCAGATCTTCTTCATCTAAATTCTCATCAAGCAGAGATGGATTTCTTACTTCAGTGATTTCACTTGGGAATAACTGGGCGCGAATCCATTCTGCAGAGCGCGAAGCTGTAAGTCGTAGTTGTGACCATCTAGATGGAATAAATTTCAGCGCAATTCCTGATGGCACTAAGCGTTGCGTCTTTCTTACCTTTCGGGCGAGAAAGAGTTCGGCAGGATGTAGAAATTGTGTTCCTACAGCCAAAATCTCATCGCCTGCATAACCGGGCAGTTTTGCAAAGAGAAATGCGATTGATCTAAAGACCGCGCCCGCTAAGAGTTGTAAGGTAAGAAGAGGAAGTCGCCACCATGAAGAGTTAACAAGAAGTACATATGCGGCATTTCTACGATCTAGTAAAAGGGGGCGATGTAAGAAAGCCTCAGCAACATCAACTGATCGACGTTCGTTGGCCGATGCTTCTGCATGGAAGGCCACAGCGTTAGAAACCGCTATAGCTGCAAATCCTGCCGAGTAAAGGCGCCAACCAAAATCAACGTCATCGCGGAATAAATCTAAATTTGGATCGAAGCCACCGAGTTTTTCAAAAACATCTCGGCGAATCAAAGCACCTGCAGTACTAACTGCAAGTACTTCATGAACACCATCGCGCTGTCCTTGGTCGTATTCAGCAGGCTCAAGTCCGGTCCAACGATTTCCATTTGCGGCGATGCTGATGCCAATTTCCAAAAGGTGGGTGCGATCATGCCAACCAAGAAGTTTTGGTCCTGCCATGGCAACGTTCGGACGTGTATCCACTTCTGCAATTAAATTCTCGAGTGCGGAACGATCTACGGAAAGATCATCGTGAATTATCCAAAGCCATTCGCGTTCTGGATCACTTGACGCAGGAAGAGTTGCAAAAGCATGTGCTACTGCTTCACCGAAACCAGTATCGCGATCCATTGGTAGAACTGGAATTCGCGCACCTTTAACAAGTTTTGCTGAAGAATCTACAGAACCAGTATCAACTGCAACAATTGAATCAACGGGCAGTGTTTGTGAAGTTAAAGAGGCGACTACTTCTGGCAACCAAAGTTGACCATCATGTAGAACCAGAATCGCGGTGACGCGATGTGAACTCATGAGAGTTACGCTGGGCGGCGCTTCAAACGGCGACGCTCACGTTCGGAGAGTCCACCCCAGATTCCAAAACGCTCATCGTGTGCGAGCGCGTATTCCAAACATTCTTGACGAACATCGCAAGAGAGGCAGACGCGCTTTGCTTCGCGAGTTGAGCCACCCTTTTCTGGAAAGAATGCTTCTGGATCTGTTTGTGCGCAGAGTGCGCGTTCTTGCCAAGAGAGCTCTAGATTCTCTCCGCTTGCTAATTTAATTGATGGTCCAGCAGTAGGGGCTGTTGGATTGCCAGTGGGTGTAGCTTCTGGACGAATCGGCATCGACTAATCTCCTCAAGACCTTCGCAGCCAGCCTCGTGTTGAGGTCGGCTTCTCTAGACTGAATTACACGCTTGTAATCCCGTTTAGTCAAGTGCGATCCCGAGGTTTAGAGTTAAAAACCTGCAGATTTCCCGAACTTTGCCGCTAAATTCGCGGATTTTTCGGTGATTTATCGACTTAAGTGGGTGATATCTCTATGTTTTCTGTCGAAGATAAGTATTTTGAGAATATCTGCGCACCTGCTTGAACTTCACTGCCGTGGAGGATAAATGAATCGCGAATCTGCGCGCCATCGCCGATCTTCACGCCATCGCCGATGATCGAATTATCGATTCTTACACCCTGGCCAATTGTGCAATTAGCTCCAATACTCGAACCGCCAGTTGCCACGCTGTTCGCGCCGAAGGTTGTGCCCTCCCCTGCTGCAAAAGCTCCATCAACTAAATCACGAGAGCCCTTAAAGAGCGCCACCGGAGTTCCGATATCAAGCCAGTAAGACTGTTCGCTATAGCCAAAGACTGGGCGTCCTGAATTAACTAAGTTAGGAAAAGTCTCGCGTTCAACACTTACAACTTTATTCATCGGAATATCTGAAATCACTTCTGGTGAGAAAACATAGCAACCTGCATTTATGGCGTTAGTTACTGGATTATCCATTTTCTCTAGAAACGCGGTTACGCGACCATCTTGATCGGTGGGTACACAACCGAAGGCTCGAGCATCTTCGACATTTATCAAATGCAACGTCACATCTGCCTGCTGCTTGCGATGAAAGGCCAACTGGGCAGCAATACTGTGGTGGCTAAGTACATCACCATTAAAAATTACAAACTCTTCATTGGCTGCTTTTGCTGCTTCTAAATCAATTAACTCTGCAGCATTTCGAATTGCGCCGCCGGTGCCTAAAGGTTCTTTCTCAACGGCATATTTAAGTTTCATTCCCCATTTTGAGCCATCTCCAAAGTACGGGATAAAAACTTCAGAGAGATAAGAGGTAGCCAGAATTACCGTCGTTATGCCAGCTTTCTTCGCTGCGAGAAGTTGGTGCTCTGTTACTGGCAGGCCACCTACTGGCAACATTGGTTTCGGAGTTTGATTTGTTAGCGGCTTAAGGCGAGTGCCAAAGCCTCCAACTAAGAGAATTCCAATAGCCATTTAAATCGCCGCTTTAATACGTTGAGCAGCATCAGATATCTGCGCATCTGTAGCGGTCATTGCGATACGGATATGTGAGGCTCCGCGGGCCCCATAGAAAGAACCTGGCGTTGCAACGATGCCTAGTTTGGCTAGCCATTCAACAGATTTCCAGCAATCTTCTGATCTCGTGCACCAGATATATAAACCCGCGGCAGATTCTTCTATTTTAAATCCAGCAGCAGTAAGCGCCGGCGAGAGAGCAGCACGTCGCGCGTTATAGCGATTTCGTTGTTCTACTACATGGGTCTCATCACTTAGCGCTGCCACCATCGCGTTTTGAATTGGCAATGGAACCATCATGCCGGCATGTTTGCGAACTTCGCGGATTTGTGAAATCAACTTTGCATCCCCGATTAAAAATGCTCCACGATAGCCCGCCATAGAAGAGCGCTTAGAGAGGGAATGAACCAGCAAAATATTTGAGTTATCGCCATCTGTGTATTTCAAAAGCGATGTTGGAGTAGCGGTGTCTCCAAAGTCGATATAACACTCATCGCAAACCAGCGTTGCGCCATGCTTGCGCGACCAGTTAATTGCTGCCCGCAGCTCGGATTCAGAGTGCACGCGCCCAGTTGGATTAGATGGTGTGTTAACCCATGCTAAATCTGCACTTGGCCAATCTGCCGCAGCAATTCCAACTGCAATAGGTTCTGATTGCGCAAGTAGCGCACCCACTAAATAAGTTGGGTACGCGATCTCGGGATAGATAACTTTCTGACTTTGTAAAAGCGTTGGAAGCCAAGCCACTAACTCTTTAGATCCGATAACTGGAAGTACATCGAAATCTCCGGTTGCGCCTAAATGGTTGATCGCCCAATTTCGGATTGCGCTCTGTAACTCTTTTGTTCCAGCGGTTACGGGATAGCGTGGTGAATCAGAACTTTCTTTCAGCGCAGTTTGAATGATCTCCGGTGTTGCATCAACTGGGGTTCCCTGTGAAAGATCTATTGCGCCATCTGGATGCTGGCGTGCAATTTCGGAATATGGGGCGAGGGCATCCCACGGAAAATCCGGCAGTTTTTCACGCATCGTTTTTCCAGTGGATGAAAGGAATTAGCGTCTCTTCGAAATTATTCTTTAGGAGGTAGCGAGACAACGCTTGGGTGGTCGCTATTGGTAAGACCGACCTTAGCTGCTCCGCCTGGTGAACCTAACTCGACGAAGAACTCGGTATTTACCTTTGAGAAATCTTTCCACTGTGATGGAACATCGTCTTCATAGTAAATCGCCTCTACTGGGCAGACTGGTTCGCATGCTCCGCAGTCGACGCATTCGTCAGGTTGGATGTAGAGCATGCGGTTTCCTTCATAGATGCAATCAACCGGGCACTCTTCGATACAAGACTTATCTTTGATATCAACACACGGTTGGGCAATTATGTAGGTCACGAAAGTTCCTCCGAATAAAGTCCACATCGCCCTGGTTGTTCAGAGCCTGCGATGGCGCTAATTCTAACCATGCACTTGGGCCAACGCCCGATTAAAGTAACGACATGAGCCCTGCCAGCCAAAAATCTCAACCTAACCTGGCCGCTGCTATTGGCGCTCGAGTCACAATTCGCCTGTGTGAAGCAAGTGGTGGCTTCAGAGATATCGTCGGGACGCTACAGCGCTTTGGCGATGGCGTAAATGAGTTGCTTAACTCCAAGGGTCAGATTATTTCCTTCTCAGAAGATGAGATCGCTATTTGGCGAGAAATTAAACCGCTACCAGATCGTGCAGGAACGGGAGCGCCCTTTTCACTTCGTATCCAGGAGCTCGAACAATTATCTGATTTAACTTGGCCGGCAGATGAGATTAAAGAGATCGGTAAATGGCGATTGCGAATCTCAGATGGTTTCACAATGCGCGCAAATTCAGTGTTGCCAACAGGTGCCGGTCCATTTGGAGAACCTAATCTAGAGATAGATGCGGCAGTTGATGAAGTTGTAAAGATCTATCAGGCCAAGGGGCTCACGCCAACCTTTACATTGCCGTTACCGATTTATGAGGAACTTGATAATTACCTAGCGGGACTTGGCTGGAAAGTTAAGATTGGCGCAGAATATTTAGTTAACGATATTCCAGAGTACTTGGCAGATGAAAGCTTAGATTTTAAAGTTGCGATTAGCTCCGAGCCATCACCAGAATGGCTAGCTGTTCAAGGCGATCATCAACTTGAAAGAATAATGCGAAACTATCCAGCGCGATATGCCGAAGTAAAATATGAAGGAAAGTTAGTTGGGGCTGGAAGAATTGCAACTTATGAAAAATGGTCACTGGCAACCCGCGTATTTGTTGACCCTGAATTTAGAGGAAAAGGTATTGGTACATCGCTAATGCGCGCCCTCATGGCTGCCGCAAAAGATGAGGGCGCAACTAAAGTTGGTTTACAGGTAGATAGCGAAAACGGCGCAGGGCTGGCGCTCTATAAATCTATGGGCTTTCGTTTCCATCATTCCTATAACTACCGAGTTCTCTTGGATCAAAGTAAATGAATGATTTCGCGATCTACAACACCCAGAGTCGAGATCTGCAGACAGTAAATGTCTCTGGCAGACCAGTACATATCTATTGCTGTGGTCCTACTGTTTATCGTGATGCCCATGTCGGAAACTTAAGAACATTTCTCTTATCTGACTTGATTTCACGGACTCTCAGGCTATCTGGGATGCATGTTCTACTAATTCAGAA
>JBEBBQ010000028.1:0-2968 GCA_041158325.1 Actinomycetota bacterium
ATAAATGTAAATGGCGAAAGTGGATTCTTCGAGCAAGCCCTTGCGGCATATGGGAGAACCGATGAGCCATGTCCACGTTGCGGTACACCTATTCGCCGGATCACTTTCGGCGCTAGATCATCGCATTTCTGCCCGCGCTGCCAGAAGAAATACAGGTAGAACTCAGGTTTAACCAGTAGCGTAGCCGCGTGCAGGTGAACAAAGGAATTTTAAAGGCCCTCGAAGCTGAATCCATTGAGATTCTGCGCGAGACTGCCGCATCCTTCCGTAATCCCGTGATGATGTATTCGATCGGAAAAGATTCTTCGGTTCTTCTACATTTGGCGATAAAGGCTTTTTATCCCGCCCCAGTTCCATTTCGATTGCTGCATATCGATACGACCTGGAAATTCAAAGAGATGATCTCTTTTCGCGACCAGATTGTCGCCGACCATAAGTTGAATTTGATTGTTCACACCAACCAAGAGGGCGTTGCCTCGGGCGCCAACCCATTTACCACCGGAATATCTGAATACACCCGCATCATGAAGACAGTTGCGCTGCGTCAGGCGCTAGACCTATACGAAGTAGATGCTGCTATCGGCGGGTCAAGACGCGATGAAGAAAAATCTCGCGCGAAGGAACGAATCTTTAGCGTTCGCGATGAAGGACATAGCTGGAACCCACGTAATCAACGCCCCGAACTTTGGCGCTCTTACAACACTCGCTTAGCGCCAGGACAAACCATGCGTGTATTTCCGGTATCTGATTGGACTGAAGGAGATATCTGGCGTTACATCGAGCAAGAAAACATTGCTGTGAATCCGCTCTACTTTGCAAAAGATCGACCAGTAGTAAAGCGCGGAGATCAATTAATTATGGTCGATGATGATCGCTACCGATTAAATCCTGGTGAAGTACCAGAACTAAAGCAAGTTCGCTTCAGGACCTTGGGTTGTTACCCGCTAACCGCAGCTGTTGAATCAACAGCAACGACCATCTCTGAAGTTGTAGATGAAGTCTTGGCGGTGAAACTTAGTGAGCGCGCAACTCGTTTGATTGATGGCGCAAATGAAGATTCAATGGAGAAGAAGAAGAAAGAGGGGTATTTCTAATGCAGACCCCGATTGTTCGTCTCTTGACCTGCGGAAGCGTTGATGATGGAAAGAGCACCTTGATCGGTCGACTCCTGGTCGAGACCGATAGCGTTCCTCACGACACTATTGATTCAACTCGAAAAGTACGTCGCGCTGGTTCAATAATTCCAGCAGGTGAAATCGATTTTAGTTTGCTCACAGATGGCCTTGAAGCAGAGCGCGAACAAGGAATTACCATTGATGTGGCATATCGCTCGATGTCTCTACTAGATGGGCGACGTTTAATCATCTCTGATGCTCCAGGACATGAGCAGTACACGCGTAATATGGCAGTTGCCGCATCACGCGCTGAGATCTCAATAGTTCTAGTGGATGCAACAAAGGGTGTTCGCACCCAGACTTTGCGCCACTTAACCATCTGCTCCTTAATGGGAGTTCAGCGAGTATTAGTTGCGATCAATAAGTTAGATGCAGTTGGTTTCCAAGAAAGTATCTATAACGAGATAAAGAGCGAGATTGAAAAGACGCTTGCCCGCCTCGATATCTCTGATGTTCATTTCATTCCACTTAGTGCATTAGCCGGCGACAACGTGGTTTATCGAAGCCAATCCACCCCTTGGTATTCCGGTGAGACTCTGCTTGAGGCAATTCAGGGTTGGCAGCCAAGTAAATCTGCTGAAGCAACAGCTCGTCTGCGAGTGCAATCAATCGCTCGCGCCGAAGATTTCAGAGGCATCACGGGCACGGTTCATCTGGGTGATTTCAAGTTAGGCGATCAAGTAAAGATCTTCCCCAGCAATCAAGTCGCAACTATTGCGCAGATAATTTCAGATATGCAAAGCCAGAACGTCGCGGCCCAGTCAGATGCGGTAACACTGGTGCTTGAACCAGAAGTAGATATAACGCGCGGTGATCTGGTCTACGCCAATCAAAGTGCTGTTACTCCATCTGATCGCTTTAACGCTAACCTGGTCTGGCTAAATGAAGATGCTTTGATTCATAGCCGTTCATATCTCTTGATATCCGGCCCAAGTGAGACGCCAGTGATAATTACAAAGATTCGCCACAAGATTGATGTTCATACTGGTGATCATCTTTCAGTAAACACCCTGGCTATGAATGAAATAGGCGAGGTCGAGATTGCAACTAATCAACCTTTGGCGTTAGACCCTTATAAGCAATCTCGCGAATTTGGTAACTTCATCCTCGTAGATCGCACTAATTTCCAAACTGTTGGCGCCGGCATGATTCGCCACTCATTACGCCGCGGCGAAAACATCACAGCTCAGGCTTACGAAGTCGATAAAACCGCCCGTGAAGTTGCCAAGGGCCAGCGTGCGAAAGTTATCTGGTTAACCGGTCTATCGGGTTCAGGAAAATCTACGATTGCGAACTTACTTGAGAAACGACTCCATGCTGCAGGTGCCCATGCCTATGTCTTAGATGGCGATAACTTGCGCATGGGCCTAAATGTTGATTTGGGATTCACCCCTGAAGATCGCGCTGAAAATGTACGTAGAGTCTCTGAAGTTGCCAAGTTAATGGTCGACGCAGGTTTGATCGTAATTACTGCACTTGTCAGCCCATTCGAAGTTGATAGACAACGCGCTCGATCAATCTTTGCTGTCGGTGATTTCATTGAGGTCTTTGTAGATACCCCCGTTGATGTATGCATTTCCCGCGATCCGAAAGGCTTGTATAAGAAGGCCGCTAAGGGAGAGATCCCTAACTTCACGGGTGTCGGCCAGGATTATGAACGTCCAGCAAATCCAGAGATTAAGATCGATGGAACCGCTGATCTTGAATCTAGCGTTAGCGCGATTTTGAAAGTGATTCTATGAACTGGATCTTCTTTGCCTTGGCTGGTTCCATCGCTCAGCTAATTGATGGAA
>JBEBBQ010000029.1:0-2804 GCA_041158325.1 Actinomycetota bacterium
ATCTTGGCCAATAACGATCTTTTCGCCAACGTTGATCATGCCGTGATCAGCAGTTAACCAAATTCTGGTTTTGCGCGGCAGCTTCTTTAGCAAGTTCGCAACCAGTTGATCAATTGCAACTAGAGCGGCCAACCATTTCTCTGAACCAACGCCATCGCTATGGCCAGCAACATCTAATTCGTTTACGTAGAGATAGACAAATGATGGCGTCTTCTTTAACGCCTCGACCGTTTCGGTTACCAAATCTTCGTGGATATTGGCACCTCGGTAATTTGCACCCCGAAAGACTGCGCGCGTGAAACCAGTATCCTCATAACGCTTTGCCGCAACATGGGTGACGTTGATATCTGCAGCCATTGCGCGCTCGAATAAAGTCGGAACAGGTTGCCAAATCGCTGGATCTACTCGCTCATCCCATTTAAGCGAATTAAGTATTCGCCCACCACTGCGTGGCACTTGCACGGTGTAACCCAGCATCCCGTGGGTTCCTGGATTAACTCCAGTAGTTAGCGTTGCCAGGCTTGTCGCAGTTGTTGAAGGAAATGAAGTGCGCACCGCACCATGGCGAATCAAAGAAGCAAGAGTTGGGATGTAGCTAGAAAACTTTTCGACTGCGTTTGCGCCCAAGCCATCAACTAGAAAGAGCAGTTCTCGCCCGCTCGGGCTTTCGCCACAATTTATTTGATCGCTGGCATCGCTTAAACCTAGGCTGGCAAAGAGCGAGGGAGTGATTTGCGAGAGATGCACGGAGGTATCTTCTCACGGGTAAGGTTGGGCTTATGAGTCACCGTATGCCATTTACTCCATCGCCTGAAGTTGCTGCAGCACTGGCTGAAGGAAAACCAATAGTTGCACTTGAATCAACGATCATCAGCCACGGTCTACCGCGTCCCCAGAATTTAGAAGTAGCGCGTGAAGTTGAAGATATCGTCCGTGATCACGGAGCAGTTCCAGCAACTATTGCGGTAATTGATGGGGTTGTTCATATCGGTTTAACTGATGACCAATTAAAGGCAATTGCTAATCGCGATGACATCGCCAAGGCATCTAGTCGCGACCTAGCCATTATCTCGGCTAGTAAGAAGAGCGCCGCAACCACAGTTGCCGCAACTGCGCACCTAGCGGCTCTTGCTGGAATCCGCGTATTTGCAACTGGTGGTTTGGGTGGTGTTCACCGTGATGCCAATGAAACTTTCGATGAATCAGCAGACCTAACGGCGCTCTCACAATTAGATATCACCGTCGTTTGCGCAGGTGTTAAATCAATTCTCGATGTGGCAGCAACTTTAGAACGATTAGAAACACTTGCAATTGGAGTAGTTGGATATAAGACAACCGCCTTTCCAGGTTTCTATCTAACTGATTCAGGTTTTACGATCGAACACCGCGTAGAAAGCGCTGCGGAGATCGCGCAGATTATTCATTCCCGCGAGGCGCTAAAGACCAATAAGAGCGCGCTAGTTGTCGCAAATCCGGTAAAGCATGAGATGGATCGCAAGCGCCATGATGCGATCTTGAAGAGCGGGCTATCTGGTGCGCGTAAGGCCGGCATCATCGGCAAAGCGGTTACTCCTTTCCTTCTCGAGCATTTCCACACTGCAAGTGAAGGCGAATCGCTTTCGGTAAATATCGAAATCATTAAATCGAACTCAGCACTGGCAGCTGATATCGCCGTTGCTAAGCAGCAGCACTAACCAAGAGATATTTAAATGACAATTAACGTTCTATGTATTGGCGATGTAATGCTAGATGTGATCGCCCGCATAAACGTTTCTCCACAAAAGATTAACTACGGAAGCGATACCGCAAGCCACATCAGCACTAGCAGTGGTGGAGCAGCCGGAAATGTCGCCGCCTGGTTAACGCGCACCGATGCACGGAGCACAATCGTTAGCCACGTCGGAGATGATCCAGCGGGCGCTGCAATCGTGGCGGAATTTGATTCCCTTGGCGTAAGTCACGGGGATCTAGTTATTCCAGGTGAAACTTCGGGCGTTGTTGTGGTTCTCGTTGACTCATCAGGTGAGCGCACGATGTTTCCCGATAAAGGCGCAAACTCAAGATTAGTTGTAG
The DNA here is from genome assembly GCA_041158325.1 of Actinomycetota bacterium. Lineage (GTDB taxonomy): Bacteria > Actinomycetota > Actinomycetes > Nanopelagicales > Nanopelagicaceae > Planktophila. Next base: position 2,074 of record JBEBBQ010000029.1, read on the forward strand.
AAGATCTGCCAGATCTTAGTCAATTTCAGGCGGTTTACATCTCAGGCTATGCGCTTTTAAATCCCCTAGCCCGCGATGGTGTGCTGGCGATGATCGCCAAGATAAAAGCAGATGGGCTACCAATTTACTTCGACCCAGCTTCTGTTGGAGCGATGAAAGATGTAACCGATAAAGAGCTGCACACCTGGTTTTCAATGATGGATGTAATTCTTTTAAATGAAGAGGAATCAATTTACTTAACTGGTTTAGTTGATATTGAACGCGCGCTTGATTACTTACTTGACTTCTCACAAGTAGTTGTAATTAAGCGCGGCTCCGCTGGCGCAATCGCTAAAACACGAGGCTTTGATTCCATTAGCCTTCCTGCAGTTGCAACCACCGTTGTTGACACAACAGGGGCTGGAGATAGTTTCGCCGCAGGATTTATCGCCTCATATTCCAAGAACCGCGATTTAACCGCTGCTTTACAGGCAGGTGGAGAGTTGGCTGCAGGTTGTGTTGCAATCGTCGGTGGCAGACCGCGTGTAGGTACCGCGATTTAGCCACTTATCTTGGCAGAATGCGCGCATGGCAACAGCAAAGAAAGCCGCAACATCGACCAAGGCAAAAAAGCCCAGTTCAGGAAAAGCTAGTGGTCCAAAGCCCGGTGAATATCCCGGCAAGATCGTTGATATCGATGTTTCATCTGAAATGTCTGAATCATTTCTTGAATATGCATACTCAGTTATTTA
>JBEBBQ010000030.1:0-24616 GCA_041158325.1 Actinomycetota bacterium
GCTGGTTTCTACTCCAAAGATATGATCATTGAAACTGCGCTAAATGCTGGAGGCGCAAAAGGAATTATTCTCGGAACAACCACTCTTATCGGTGCTGCGATCACCGCCTTCTATATGACGCGCGTAATGATCATGACCTTTACAAGTCCAAAGCGTTGGGACGATAACCAGCACCCACATGAATCACCTGCGCTGATGTGGATACCGATGGCGATCCTTGCAATCGGTTCAGTTATCTCGGGCTACTTGTTGTATCAAGGAAAGGCATTTAAGCATTGGCTTGAGCCTCTCTTTGAAAAGCATGGCGAGCACACCGAGCTTCTGCCTCCAATTGTTGTCTCAGGCCTGGCCTTAACGATGGTTGCAATTGGTGTTGCAATCGCAGTTATCAAATACCAACTCTCTGAGGTCGATAGCGTCGCACCAGAGAAAGTCTCTATCTTTACCCGCATCGCACGTCGTGACTTGCTGCAAGATGATGTCAACGAAGCGCTCTTTTTGCGCCCAGGTCAAGCGTTAACTTCTGCGCTTGTAAAGGTTGATGACTCAGTTGTTGATGGCGCAGTTCGCGGCGTTGGAAAGATGGCTTTGGGTTCTGGTTCTGCACTTCGCAAAACTCAGACCGGCTTTGTTCGTAGCTATGCAGTTCTAATCTTGATTGGCGCAGCATCGCTGATCGCGGCAATTTGGGTGGTAACAACGTGAACCTGGCAGATATGAACATCCTCTCCTTCTTAATGTTGTTGCCGCTTATCGGCACCGCCTTTATCGCGATCGCACCGAAGACAAATGTGCTTTTAACTAAGCAGATCGCCCTTGTGACCACAATTTTGGTTGCAGTCGTTGGCATTTACATGACGATCTCTTTTGACTTCAACGCTAAAGGTTTTCAATTCGTAGAATCTCGCGAATGGATTCCCGCATTTGGTATCAAATATGCCCTAGGCGTTGATGGCATTGCCCTTGTTTTGATCTTGATGTCTGTTCTCTTAACTCCGATCGTTGTTGTTGCAGGATGGAATGAATCAGAAGGCGGCCGTTGGAGCGCCAAGGTCTTCTATTCACTTCTTCTTGTACTTGAAACAATGATGATCGGCGTCTTTGCATCGACAGATGTCTTCTTGTTCTACGTCTTCTTTGAAGCGATGCTGGTTCCGGTTTATTTCTTAATCGGTGGCTTTGGTTCCGGCGAACGCGCTGCCGCAGCAGTGAAGTTCTTGCTCTACAGCCTCTTTGGCGGCTTGCTAATGCTCGCCTCAATTATCGGCATCTATGTCATGGCAACTCGCTATGGCAACCGCACCTTCGATATAACAACTCTTTCGGGGTTGCACACTGTTTTGACTCCGATGATGGAGAACGTCTTATTCCTCGGATTCTTTATCGCCTTTGCAATCAAGGCTCCGCTCTGGCCGCTACATACCTGGCTGCCAGATGCTGCAAAGTCAGCGACCCCTGGAACATCAGTCTTGCTCTTAGGTGTTCTCGATAAGGTCGGAACATTCGGAATGATTCGCTACTGCTTAACTCTCTTCCCAGAGGCAAGCAAGACATTTACACCAATGATTATTACTCTCGCCGTAATCTCAATCCTCTACGGCGCATTCCTTGCAATTGGCGCGAAAGACATCAAACGCTTGATCGCATATACCTCGATTTCTCACTTCGGATTTATCACCATGGGAATCTTCGCGATGACTTCGCAGGGTATGTCTGGTTCAACTTTGTATATGTTTAACCACGGATTCTCAACAGCAGCGCTCTTCTTAGTTGCTGGATTTATGATCTCGCGCCGCAAGTCATCAACGATTTCAGATTTCGGCGGACTGCAACGCGTCACACCAATCATGGCTTGGTCATTCTTTATCGCAGGTTTATCTAGCTTGGCGCTCCCGGGTCTTTCTAGCTTCGTTAGCGAATTCCTAGTTCTAGTCGGAACCTTCACGCGCTACCCAGTTGCCGCAGTAATTGCTACCTTCGGAATCGTTTTAGCTGCGCTCTACATTTTGATTCCGGTACAGCGCGCACTGCATGGCCCAACAACTCCGGGCAATGAGAATTTAACTGACCTAACTCTTCGCGAAAAAATTGCGATCGCACCGGTTATCGCAACGATCGTGGTTCTTGGTTTCTACCCAGCACCGCTGCTAAACATCATTAATCCAGCGTCGCAAACCATCATTTCGCAACAAGGATTTAGCGATCCAGCGCCAACCATGAGTGAGGGCAAGTAATGATTGAATTCGTATCTCCAACCCTTGATTACGCACTTCTAGCACCGATTTTGATCGTGCTTGGTGGAGCGGTTCTTGGCGTACTCATTGAGGCTTTTGCTCCACGTAAATCACGCGCTTCATCACAACTCTTTATAACCTTGGCAGCTTTAGTTCTCTCGCTGGTATCGCTCATTCGCGTGCGTGATCGCTCTTCATCAGCAGCGGCTATGGAATCAGTTACCTTCGATGGCGCAGGAATGTTGATTCAAGGTTCGATTTTGGTTATTTCGATCATCGCTGTCTTTTTACTCGCCGATCAAGAGAACTTCACAGCGTTACCTGCAGCACTTCCTGGTTCAGATGAAGAACGCGTATCTCTACAACAAGATTTAAGAGTCACAGAGGTATATCCACTTACTCTCTTTGCAATCGCTGGAATGATGCTCTTTCCAGTTGCTACCGATTTAATCACGCTCTTTGTGGCGCTTGAAGTTCTCTCACTTCCACTTTATCTATTGGCCGGACTATCGCGCCGCCGCCGCTTGATGTCGCAAGAAGCTGCTCTTAAGTACTTCTTGCTCGGAGCATTTGCATCTGCGTTCTTCCTGATGGGTATCGCATATCTGTACGGCTATTCATCAACAGTTACCTTCGCGGGCATTCACTCAGCGGTAATCGGTGGAAGTGGAAACGATATTTATCTACTTCTCGGAATCGCCTTTATCTCAATCGGTCTACTCTTTAAAGTAGGCGCAGTTCCGTTCCACGCTTGGTCTCCAGATGTTTATCAGGGTGCACCAACTGCAGTGACAGCGCTTATGGCAGCTGCGACCAAGGTTGCTGCATTCGGCGCGATGCTCCGTATCTTCTATGTCTCATTTGCAGAGGCGTACTGGCAATGGCGTCCAGCGATCATCGCAATCGCCTTGATAACTATGGTCTTTGGCTCACTAGTTGCAATCGCACAGCGCGATGTAAAGCGCATGCTTGCTTATTCATCAATCGCTCACGCAGGCTTCTTGCTTTCAGGTGTAGTTGCCCTTAGCAAATCAGGTTTGGAATCTTCAATCTTCTATCTCTTTGCATACGGAATAGCGACCGTAGGCGCCTTTGGAATTGTGACCTTAGTTCGCGATTCTTCTGGTGAAGTAACCGATCTAAATCGTTGGAGCGGGCTAGGAAAGCGTTCGCCATGGGTTGCAACAGCATTTGCTGGTTTCTTGTTGGCTTTCGCGGGAATCCCACTAACTAGCGGATTTATCGGAAAGTTCTCGATCTTCTCAGCTGCATACGAAAGTGGATCAACGGCAATCTTGATCACCGGCGTACTTTCATCAGCGATCGCAGCCTTCTTCTATATCCGCGTAATAGTTTTGATGTTCTTTAAAGATCCGGTCGAAGATGGAACTAGCGTTGTTATTCCATCAATCTACACACAGATAACAATTACAGTTTCTGCAGTAGCCACCTTCGCACTTGGAATCTTCCCAACTCCTTTGATTAACTTTATTCAAAGCTCAGCTAACTTCCTTCGCTAATGTCATCATTCGGCATTCCTGATCTAGATCCCGCACTTGAGGCAGATCTTGCAACAGGCATGCAAGGCGTTGAGCATTTACTTCGCGAGCACATCAAAGGTGATTACCCACTTGTTGAGGAAACCTCTCGCCACCTAGTTGCAGCAGGCGGCAAGCGTTTGCGCCCGCTATTAACTCTGATCTCATCTCACTTTGGAGATCCCACCCGCAAGGAAGTAATTCCCGCTGCAGTTGTATGCGAATTAACTCACTTAGCAACGCTCTATCACGATGATGTAATGGATGAAGCGCCACTACGTCGCGGGGTAGAAAGCGCCAACAATCGTTGGGGAAATACCATCGCAATTTTGACCGGTGATTATCTTTTCTCTAAAGCATCAGACCTGCTTGCCGACCTTGGCCCTGAAGCAGTTCGCCTGCAAGCGCGTACATTTGAACGTTTAGTTATCGGTCAGATTATGGAAACCCAGGGTCCACAAAATGGTGAAGATCCACTCGCACATTATCTGCGCGTGGTGGGGGATAAAACCGGTTCACTCATAGCAACTAGTGCACGTTTCGGTGCGCTGCTATCGGGAGCATCTCGTGAAACCGTTGAGACGCTAACTAAATTTGGCGAACAGATCGGTATCGCATTCCAACTCGCTGATGATGTGATCGATATTGCTAGTGAATCTAGCCAATCAGGAAAAACTCCAGGAACAGATCTGCGTGAAGGCGTTCCAACCCTTGTAACTTTAAATGTAATGGCCTCAAATAAACCGGAAGATGCTGAACTAAAAAGGTTATTGAGCGCTCCTATCCATGACGAAGTTGTGGTGCAGCAAGTTCTACGCGCACTTCGCACCCATGATGGTTTACAGCAGGCTCGCCAACAGCTTGGAAACGTTGCAAAAGATGCTCGCACCGCACTTGGCCCACTGCCGCTTAATTCGGCAACTGGCGCCTTGTTCTCGCTATGCGATGCTGTTGTCGACCGATCTGCCTGATTTCAAAAGATCCGTTGCCAGCGTAATTAGCGCAAGCCAAATAAAGATAAATCCCACCCAGCGTGCCGTAGGCATCGCTTCATTGTTAACCCAAACACCGATCGAAAACTGAATCGTTGGAGTTATATATTGCATAAGCCCAATAGTTGAATATGGAAGACGTGTAGTTGATCCGTTAAACAAGAGCAAAGGAATAGCGGTAACTGCGCCTGCGCTAATCAAGAGAATGGTTAAACCAGCGCCATTGCCAAACTGTCCTTCTCCCTTTGATCCAATAAAGATTAGATAGCCGCAATAAGGAATAAAGGCGATCATCGTTTCGATCGCCAGACCTTCTAGTGCCCCAAGGCCAAGTTGCTTCTTAACAAGACCATAAGTGCCCCAAGAGAGCGCTAGTCCGAGCGCTACCCAAGGCAGACGACCGTAATCAACGGTAAGAATGATTACGCCAACAGATGCGATTGAAACCGCTATCCACTGAAGCCTGCGCATCTTCTCTTTCAATAGAACTACGCCAAAGGCGATGATGATTAAAGGATTTATGTAATAGCCCAGCGATGCCTCAACAACGTGATCGTTATTGGTTGCCCAGATATAAATTAACCAGTTAATAGAGATTAGAACGGATGCTAGAAATAACTTTGCAGCAACTTTAGGCCTGCGAAATGTGGCCAGGGTCGATTTAAGAGCGTGGGTAATCGCTAGAACAATTAGGCAGAAGACCAGAGTCCAGACAGCGCGGTGCGAGACTATTTCAAGTGGATTTGCTGGCTCGAGCAAAGGCCAATAGAGAGGAAACATTCCCCACAATACATATGCGCTAACCCCATAAATGAGGCCGAGCTTCTGCTTTTTCAATTAACGGAAGTTCACAAATTGAACTGCGAAATCCCACTTGCCTTCTTTAATCATCGCCATAGTGGTCTGCAAGTCATCGCGGCTTTTACTGGATACGCGCAGCTCATCGCCTTGAATCTGCGATTTGACTGACTTTGGACCCTCATCACGCAAAAACTTAGCGATCTTCTTTGCGTTCTCAGTAGAGATACCTTCTTTAAGTGGGCAAGAGATCTTGTAGATCTTTCCAGAAAGTTGTGGCTCGCCTGGATCAATGTGCTTAAGCGAAACTCCACGCTTAATCATCTTATCTTTGATGACATCCAGAGTCGCCTTAGCGCGCTCTTCGGTATCGGCTTCAATATTAATCTTTTCGCCAGCCATCTCGATCTTTGCACCAGTATTTTTAAAATCAAAGCGCGTATCAATCTCGCGGATCGCTTGGTTGATCGCGTTATCTAGCTCCATACGATCAATCTTTGAAACTACGTCGAAACTGCTATCAGCCATGGTGGCCCTCCTAAAAGCGGTAAAGATCACTTTGTATGGCGCTAGGTTATCGCGCTTGGGAGGATTAATAAAGTTTACAAGAAGTAGCATTGTTCTATGCGCTTTCGACAGGTTATCGCTTTAGCAGGAGCCATTTTCCTTGCATTTTCGGTATCGCCTGGAGCAGCGCACACGGTTTTAGTTAACTCAATTCCACAGAGTGAATCAGTGATTAATTCACTACCTCCAGAAATAAATATCACCTTCGCAGAAGATTTAATTGATATCGGAAACTCTAATTCAATTGAAGTTTTTGATTCAACTGGTGAAGATTTGAGCCAAGGGGAAGTAACCGTTTCGGGTCCCACTCTCTCCAAGGCGCTTATGCCTACTGATAAAACTGGAATATACAAAGTTCAATATCGCGCTGTGGCCGCCGATGGACATGTAATTAAAGGTGAGTTCTCTTTCTCCGTTGAAGCATCAGCGGTAACAACTTCCGAGATTAAATCTGAACCGCTAACCACATCGCCATCTCCATCAGGAAATAAACTTTCGATCTATCTAATTCTTAGCGTTACTGCGATTGTTGGCGGCTCACTAATCCTTATCTTTATCTGGAAAAAGCAGCCAAAATAGCCGATTACCCCTCGCTAAAAATTTGAGGTAATCTTGCGCCCGCCGTAAAAGAAAGACCCTGGCGGGTTGCCCGAGCGGCCAATGGGAGGGGACTGTAAATCCCCCGGCTCTGCCTTCGAAGGTTCAAATCCTTCACCCGCCACCAGAAAGTTTTACTAAATCTCTGCTTTCTCAGCAGTCTGTTTAATCAACTCAACAGTTAAATCAGGATAATTCCACATGATTACGTGTGCGCAGTTTTCCACTGTTATCCACTCTGAATGCGGTGGAGCAATACTTTTATCCTGTGCGATCTCTTCAGGCAGAGTTCGATCTGCATCTCCAAAGATAATCGCAACTTCAACGCTAGGGTCGATAGCAGAATCAAATCGTTGGTTCTGCAACCCTTTCCACAAAGGCTTGTAACCCGTTGCCCTTGCCATAGCTATAACTGAATCACGACAAGATTCAAAGGAGAGTTCTCTCCAAAGGTGAGTTATTTTCTTGTAGCCAAGGGCCTTTAGTGGAGCGATTCGATAAGCAGTCTTCATAAAGTATTGAGAGATCTTTGCCAAAATTCGGGCATCAAGGCTTGGCGGGAATCTTTTTTTAGTTGCAGTGCGCCACAAACCAGCTGGTGCAAGTGCGGTAACGCTCTTCACCTTATTTGGACCAAGTGCACCCATCTCAAGCGCGATCCAGCCACCAAGGGAATTACCAGCTACATGGCATTGATCAATTTCATGTTTCTTAGAAACTTCTTCTAAAATAGCCTGGGCAAGTGATTTTGGATCTACTTTTTCATCTGGATGAATAGGAGCCGAACCGTGACCGGGAAGGTCTACGGTTATTACTTTAAAGTGATTTAGGAGTTGAGGAGTAAGACTCTTCCAAATAGTTCCAGCAGAACCTAGTCCATGAACCAATACTAAGGCGGGGCGGTCAAAGCCATCACTGAAGAGTTTGGAAGCGATTGGCATTTTAGTTAAGTGCTCCACTCATTATCATCAAACGGCGCATTAAATTCAGTTAACAAAGCCTAGCAATTTTCACCCTATGTAGCAGTTCCAATGAGAGATACAAAGTTGTAACATCGGCCCATGAGTGCCTTTAATTTACGAATGCAGCCAGTGCGAGATTTAATGAAAGAAAAAGGCCTCGAAGCTCTGGTCTTGCGCCGAAATCCTAATTTAGCTTGGGCTATTGCTGGTCGATCCCATGTTCCTACCACTATCGACGCTGCTTGCTTTGATCTAATAATCACGCAAGATTCGGCCATTGCCATTACAAATGTTGTAGAAGCGCCTCGTTTGATCGCTGAAGAATTTCCTGCAGAAATTTCCGTACAAACCGTGCCTTGGTCACAGGGTCGCGATCCTCTGCTTCCATCAGGCTCAAAGGTTGGTTCAGATCAACTTGGTGGTGATCGAATTGATTTAGGCTTAGAGATTGAAATTATTCGAGGATCTTTGATCGAAACTGACATCGCTAGATTTAAAGAGATTTGTTCTAAAGCTGCAATTGCACTCGGTAATGCTATGAAAGAGGTAAAGAGCAGCGATAGAGAAATTGATGTTGCAGCCTTAATTACCAGTTCCTTGTGGCGCTCAAATTTAGAGATTGCATTTCTAGGAGTTGCCGGGCAAGAGCGAGTCACCAAGTTTCGCCATCCGCTACCGACCTCTTCTCCAATCGGAGATCGAGTCTCGGCCTCAATATGCGCAAAACATAAGGGTCTCATCACATCAATAACCAGAATCGTCAGCTTTGGGAAGTTATCTCAAGAGGAGCTAAACGGCTACGAATCAATATTTAAAGTTGAGGCGGCCATGTTCGATGCCACTGTGGTCGGTCAGCCATTTTCAGATCCAATTAACGCCGCGATTGCTGCTTATCCGCTAAATGGTTTCGATAAAGATGAGTGGCAGAACCATCACCAAGGCGGGCCGACTGGCTTCCTGCCTCGTGATTGGCCGGCAAATCAAGGGACAACTAGGTTAATTGCGCAGAATCAACCAATCGCATGGAACCCGACGGGTAAAGGTTGGAAGGCTGAAGATACGATTTTGGCGACCAAAGCAGGGGTTGAACTACTCTCTAACGATCCAAATTGGCCCACTTTCGAGGTCAATGGTCGGACCAGACCCTTCATCCTTCAAAGATGAACCCTTCGCCTTGCTCATAACGGTCTCATAACAAGCGAAAAAATCGCCGTTTCCCATTGACTCACTAGGTCGCCAGTGGCACGCTTCACCAAGAGGTCTTACCACTGGAGGCAAATTGAGCACTGTAGCTCTTGTCGCGTTAGCGCGACCTACCTTTGATCTGACCTGCGCCCAGAGCAACTTCGATAGCGCACGTGCCCTTTTAACACAACTTGGCGCATCAGTCGTTGGACCAAGTGAACTAGTCATGACAGTTGAAGATCTCGCTGCTGTAAAACTTCCAGCGGCTGACCTTCACATTTTGTTTATGGCTTCATTTGCCGATGCATCGCCAGCAGTCGAACTCTTTGGAAAAGTTAAAGGACCAATCCTTGGTTGGTCTATGCGCGAGCCTGGTGAAGTCGGAGAGAGACTAAAGCTGAATTCAATGTGCGGTGTAAATCTTGCTGCACATGCTCTGATGAATGTTGGGCAATCAATTCGCCACATTCACGGTAATGCAAATGAAGCCAAGGTTCGTAGTGCGATTAAGGATGCGCTCGCCGGCAAACTTCCTGAGGCAACTTCTCCAAAATCTATAATCGGAGAATTTGCACCGGCAGGTGAAGTAGAAAAAGCTTTTGCTTGGCTAAAGGGTAAGAAGATCGGCGCTGTTGGAGATGCTCCAATTGGATTTACTCCATGCCTCTTTGATAGCCAGCAATTAAATAAATATTTTGGTCTTGATGTTCGCCAAATAACAATTACAGATGCATTTGGCAGAATTGCAGAAGTAAAAGAAGAAGCGCGTGAATTAGCATATGCAAACGCTGTAAAGGCCCAACCTTCACTATCGTCCGTAAATGTAGATGAAGCAAAGAAAGTTTATGGTGTTGAAGTTGCTTTGGATACTTGGCGTGAAGAAGAATCACTGGATGCGATCGCTATCCGTTGCTGGCCCGAATTTCCAACAGATATGGGCGCTTGTATCTGTTCATCGCTGGGCCGTCTTTCGGATCGCGGCACAGTTACAACTTGCGAACGCGATGTATTGGGTGCTGTAACAATGATGGTCTGTGAATCTCTAGGTTCAGATGAAAACTATCTGGTAGATATAGTCGATCTAGATGCAGATAAAGGTTTAGTTCGACTATGGCATTGCGGATCGGCAGCAACAAAATTAGCGGCCGATCCACAGAATGCAACACAAACAACACACTGCAATCGCAAATTAGGCGTTGCAGGTAATTTTCCGCTCAAGACCGGACCAGTAACGCTGTTCCGTATTGATCGGGATGTAGATCCGAGCAATAGCACGGGTTTACGCATGGTTGTGAGCCGAGGGGAATCTATCCCTGCTCCCAATCACTTCCAAGGAAATACCGCAACGGTTATCACTCAACCTGATGCTGCTGCGTTAGTAAATGGAATAGTTACTGGCGGATATCCGCATCATCTAGTCATCTCGTGGATAGATGTGCGTCCGGGTATTCGTCAAATGGCAAAGATGTTAGGGATACCCCTCACGGAATGGTAAAACAACTAAAACCCTCGATTAGCAAAGGACTACAAATGATGAAAACTCAAGGAATGACTTCCTTTAGTGCACGTCGCCTTGGCGCAGTAGCTGTGGTTGCATTCGCAGTCGCTGTCTCGACATTGCCATCGGCATTTGCAGCTGGAGAAGTCTTAGGAAAGGCTTGCAAGGTTGAAGGTGTTTCAACAGGAACAAGTTCAACTTCACTTGTTTGCAAGGCTGGCACAAATGGAAAACTCACTTGGCAGAAGGTTCGCCTAAGCGCAAGCCTTGGTGCTCCAATTAAAGAGATTGTTCCACCAGCTGGATCAATTGAATTTTGGCACTACCGCCCAGAAGATAGAGTTCACTTCGAAAAGATTATTACTAACTACGAAGCGAAGTACCCAGGTACAAAAATTACTCAGGTGATCAAGACAACAACTGATTACAACGCAACCGCACGTGTGCAGATTCTTGCAAACAATAAAGCAGCGTTATTTGCCACTGCACGTGGTTCAATCTTCAACGACTTCGTAAAGAGTGGACTTACTGCAGATATAACAAATGAGCGTTTCGTGAAGCGTAATCTTGTTGCAAAGGGCGTTAATTCCGCAGTTGAAAAGGGTCGCTTACTTGGGGTTCCTTACCAGTACCTATTCAATAACCCGGTCTATAACACTGAACTCTGGGCAAAAGAGAAGTGGGACATTCCTAAGAACCTAACTGGTTGGGTCGCCTGGTGTAAGGATGCCAAAGCTAAGGGTTACACTCCTTTGGCTTGGCCAGGAGCAACACGTGGACAAGCAGCGCAGATCTCAAACTCTGCTCTCATGAACTCTGCTCCCGACTACGACACACTTGCACAGAACTTGGCAGATTTGAACTCAGGAAAGATCGATCTGACTTCAACTTGGTTCAAGGGCGTCGCTGATATCTACGTCAAGCTCCGCAACGCAGGATGCTTCCCAGATAACCCAACAGGTGTTACTGAAGCTGCTGCTTACAACTTGTTCGCAACAGGTAAGTCACCAATTCTTCCAATCGGAACTTTTGCAATGGGATCAATCAAGAATCTGAACCCAGCGCTATCCGGGAAGATGCAGTTGATGAGCATGGTTCTAACAGACGGCAAAGTTGTCGCTGAAGGAATTATGAACAACACTTTCATTCTTAGCGTAAATGCTAAGTCGAATCCGAAGGATCAGCGCATCGCTAAATCCTTCCTTTCCTACCTCGCAACTGGTCCGGTTGGCCAGATCTATGCAGTCGGAAGTACGCAGCACGTAAACGTCCTGGATGTTGATTATTCTGCAAACGTTGACTTGCTAAATACATCTTCGTTCCAAGCGAAGGACACAATGCTTGCTCCACGTTTCTTACTTCTGAATACATCAGTTTCAGATTTGACCATGGATGCACTCATTCAGATCGTTGGCGGCAAGAGCCCAGACGACGTTCTGCCTGACTTCTCCAAGCAGATCAAGCAGAAGTTGCAAGGCTAATTAAGATAAAACTAGCTACCGGAACCGCTCCCACCATAGGTGGGAGCGGTTCTAGGGCTGTCCGCAAAAAGCGTAAGAAAGATGCGCTTATCTATTATGTGATGGGCGCACCTGCGCTAGTTCTCTTCCTTGCCTTCTATCTATATCCGGCTCTGCAAAATTTACAATTTGCAACGCGTCGCTGGGATGGCATAACCGAGCCTGAAAATGTAGGCTTTAGAAACTTTACGAATTTACTTACCAACGATGATCTTTTTTATAAAACACTTGGTAACAATATTGAATTCACATTCTTAGTTGTTTTATTTCAAACATCTTTAGCGCTTCTCTTTGCGGTGTATTTAGTAAAAAATACTAAAACCACGATCGCTCTCCGAACTCTCTATTTCTTCCCCACCATTCTTTCTTCCGTATCAGTCGGAATGATCTGGCTCTTCTTATATGACCCTAATTTCGGTGCGATTAACCTATTCTTCACCAAAGTCGGGCTTCCTTCCTTTGCACTTAACTGGCTGGGCAGTGAAAGCAGCGCGCTCTATGCGATCGCCTTTACCCAAGTCTGGTTCCACACTGGACAGATGATGGTTGTCTATATCGCTGGCCTGCAGCAGATTCCAAAAGAGCTATATGAGGCCGCTGAAGTTGATGGCGCTTCACGATGGATGCAATTTACAAAGATAACCTGGCCGATGGCGACTCCTACAACCTTAGTTGTTATGGCATATACAACGATTCAATCTTTCCGCGCCTTCGATTTGATCATGGTTATGACCAATTCGACGGCTGGACCAAATAACGCTACAAGCATCTTTAGTACATTGGTTTATTTCACGCTATTTAATGAACTTAGACTTGGTTACGCAGCAGCACAAACGATATTTATGGTTGCCACAATGTTGTTGATAACTTGGTTACAACGCCGTGCATTTAAGGGAAGGTATGAGAGATGAGGAAATCTAAATGATCTTTAAGAGTTCTCGAATTATCTCTTTGACACTTTTTGCTGCACTAATTATTATCCCATCCCTTATTGTGGTTTTAGGTTCCTTCAAGACTGACTCAGAGGTATACAACAAACCACTTTCGCTTCCAGATTCTTGGAGTTTTGATAACTACAAGAGATTATTCAGTGACAGTGATCTCGAAGTCAGTTTTTTGAATAGCGTAATCGTGACTCTTTTCTCTGTGGTATTTACATTGTTGTTTGCCAGTATGGCCTCATTTGCAATCGCCCGAATGATCACCGTTTCGGGGAAAGTTTTGGCTACCCTCTTCGCACTCGGCTTAGCAATCCCTGCCCAGATCAATTTAGTTCCTATCTATTACATCTTCCGAGATCTGGGTCTAACTAACTCGTTTCTTGGCTTGGTGATTATTAACGTAACTACCACCCTGCCAATCTCCATCTTTATTCTGACTGCATTCTTCCGAGAAATTTCGCGAGATATGTATGAAGCATCAGAAGTAGATGGCGCATCGCCACTTCGTATCTATCGCTCAATTGCCCTACCGCTATCACGTCCGGCGATGGGCGCCACAGCGATATTCCTCTTTGTAATCAACTGGAACGATCTACTTTGGCCTCTTTTGCTTATTCAAGAATCAGATAAGAAAACCCTGCCTCTAGCGATGCTGGCATACCGTGGCGAGTACTTCGTTAGTTTCTCTATGCTATTTACTGCTGTTATGGTGGCCTCTCTTCCTATGGTGATCATGTATCTCATGATGCAGCGCTCATTTATTGCAGGTCTAACAGCGGGTGCGGTGAAAGGCTAAAAATGAGCGCAGTCACACCAATTGCTCCGCAACGCGCTGCGCGCATTGCCACGCAACTGGTTGAGTTAATAGAAATTCAGAAGTTGAAGCCCAACGATAAATTGCCATCAGAGCGAGCTTTAGCGGAACTATTGGCGGTTAGCCGACCATCGCTGCGCGAGGCTTTACATATTTTGCAGGCACAAGGTGTCGTACAGATCAAGCATGGGCAGGGCACATTTGTTCAAGAGCCGATAGTTGCGCAAGAACTCCGCGCTTCAATGATGGCAACCACTCATGGGTTAAACGAACTATTTGATGCCCGTGAAGTTCTTGAAGTTCCTGCTTCAAGATGGGCAGCGGAAAAAGCTACCAAGGAAGATATTCGCCAGCTTCGCGCTACGTTAAATCAGATAGAGACCGTAACTTCAATTACCCCGATTGATTATGACCAATTGCAAGTGCTCGATGCAAAATTCCACTTAACGATTGTCGGAATTGCTGGAAATAGATTTATCAACCAGACTCTAAACGTCCTGCAAGATGTTATGAAGATGTCGATGGAAACTACACTACGCTTGCCAGGTAGATCAGAAGTATCAAAGAAGGAACACAATTTAATTCTGGATGCAATTGAGGCTGGAGATGGTGATCTCGTTTCGAAGCTAACTTTGCAACATATTTCAGGCGCGCGCGCTGTGGCTCTTGCTGATGCAGAAGAAAAGAATGATCGTTGAGCGATATAGAAGTAGTTTGTCTGGGCGTAATAACAATGGACACAATCGCCCTTGTTGATAGCTATCCAGATGAGGACGAGCGAGTCTTAGCCCATCAAATAAGCCGCGCAGGAGGTGGGCCAGCAGCCGTTGCCGCAGTGGCGCTGAGTCGGCTAGGTGTTGCAACAGCAATTGCCGGAACAATCGGTGATGATCAAGATGGTGCAGAAGTATTAAAGATTTTTGCACGTGAAGGTGTTGATACATCTGGGATCTCAATCGGTGCCAGTGCTACTTCTGGCAGCGTAATCGTTGCTTCGATAGAACATAACTCACGTGCCATTAGTACGCGCCAGCCGATGCAGCAAGTTAATTTAAATTCTGAGGCCAAGAGGTTGATCAGCCAGGCAAAATGGCTTCACGTAGATCACGTTGGAATTAATCGCTTAAAGTCTGAAAACATTTCACGAGGAACTGGCCCAAAAATCTCATTTGATGCCGGCTATAACGTTGCTGAATTCGACGCTGCAGAAGTTGATCTATTCGTTCCAACTGATCGGCAGATGGCGCTTCGCTTCCCTGATCTGCAACTAGGTGCAGCAGTTGAGCGAGATGCGACAAGCGCAAAAAATATTACTGTTGCTACCCAAGGCTCTGCCGGGAGTACTGGATTTTCCAATGAATCAGGTTTGGTCCATGCACCAGGTTTTGAAGTTGCTGTTGTGAGCACTTTAGGGGCTGGTGACGTTTTCCACGGAGCGCTGCTCGCGCAGGTAATTCAGGGTTACAAACTTGCGGATGCGCTACAGCGCGCCAACGCAGTAGCAGCACTCTCATGTCTGGGCCTTGATGGTCAATCGATGATTCCAAATACATCAGAGCTAAATTCATTCCTTAAGGAGAGATCATGAGAGCACCACTTTCTAAGTTAGCTAGACCATCAGGTGCTTTAGCAATGGTTGCTGTTGATCAACGTGAGGCTTTACGTGGAATGTTTGCAGCACATCAGAGCACACCGGTTCCTGACTCGCAGTTGACCCAGTTTAAGGTGGATGTTGCACGTGAGTTATCTCCTTATGCATCTGCTCTATTAGTCGATCAAGAGTTTGGAATTGATGCGATTATCAATCAAGGTGCACTCGAGGGTTCTTGCGGATTAATCGCTGCCGCTGATTTACTGGTAGGTCCTGCAGGTGGTGCGGCTACCGATACCGCAGTTGATCCTGATGTAGATCCAATCAGAATGCGAGATATCAATAGCGTTGGATTGAAGTTCTTGGTGCTATGGCGCAACGATGAATCACCTGAAAGTAGAGCCAAACTTGTTGCCGAATTTAACAAGTTGTGTGAAGTATCTGGTCTGCCATCTATTATCGAAATTATTGTGAAACCACCAACTGATTCTTCAAGATCTTTTGATCGCGAAGAAGAGTTAATTACCGCCGCACGCGAGGCAGCTTCTTGGAAACCAGATTTATATAAAGCAGAAGTTCCTTTCCATGGTGAAGGAGATCTATCACTAGTAACCAAAAACGCTGAACGAATTTCAGAGGCAATTGGATCTCCCTGGGTAGTACTTTCCAACGGGGTTAAGCAACCATTTTTCAACGATGCAGTTAAAGCTTGTGCAATTGGAGGAGCCAGCGGATTCCTCGCCGGCCGCGCAGTTTGGGCAGACATTGTTGGTGCCCCTGATATCCCCAAGGCGCTGCGCGAAATCTCTATTCCGCGGTTGGAAAAGCTCGCTGAAACTGTAGATACTTACGCAAAGCCGTGGAGTAGTTGGTAATTAACCCCAAAGCTCTTTAATTTCAACGACACGACCTTCGTTAATACTCTTATGAGCAGCCAGGCCGGTAACAACGCTTGTGACTCCATCAAGCAATGTGACTTCAGCTGGGGTTGAATTAAGAATTGCATCGCGGAACTTAACGTGTTCAATATATGAAGCGCCATAATGATGGCCCATATATTTCACATCGTAATTGTGAACAATCTTTACTTCACTACCACGAGCCCGGCTAGCACCGCTGGCCCAGTTGGAGAGATCGCCAACTGAATCGCGACGTGACGCTTTAACTGTTTGTGACGGCAAGAATGATTCAATTTTTCCCTTATCTCCTACGATAGTTAAAATCTCTTTATCAAAGGATCCCTCACCGAACATGCAAAGATCGAGCATTCCACGAGCACCACTGGCATATTCAAGAATTACATATGCGTTATCAAGCATATTCGCTTGCACTCCGCCGTAATTCTCATCAAGATGGTTAACACTCTGTCCGCCAGAGGCAAAGACTCTGATTGGTTGTTCGCCTAAAACCAGATCCATCAAATTGAAATAGTGGCAACATTTTTCAACCAGCGTTCCGCCGGTACGTTCTGTAAAACGATTCCAGTTATCAATCTTTGGATAAAAAGGCTCTCTATGTTCACGGATAGATATTTGATGAATCCTTCCGGCATCGCCTTCTTTTGCTCTAAAAATTGCTTCATTGACAGGTGGCATGAATCGATATTCCAAGCCCATCCATGTCATTGCGCTGCGCTTGGCATCCCATTCAAGGATTGATTTCAAATCTGAAATAGTTGTCGCAAGCGGTTTTTCAACAAAGACGGCGATATCGGTAGCGAGCGCATCCTTTAATACATCGGCATGCGTGTCATTTGGGGTCGCAATTACAACGGCGTCGATTAACCCTGAGTCTAAGAGCGCGCGATGATCGCTAAAGACCTTGGCCCCCGGAACCATTTCCAGGGCCGCATCGACGGAGGGCTTGTGTGGGTCGCTGATTGCGGTGACCGTTGCGCCACCCATGACCTTGATGTTGGAAATATGCTCGCGCCCCATGCTGCCAACGCCGATCACTCCATACCGAAGCTCGCTTTTCATAGCCACAGGTTAGACCACTGGGGAATATTTGGGCAGGGGGGTAGACGAAATACGCTCATCTGTCCTAGACTCCCACAAGAGGTCAGACCACTACCCCCTTTATGCGAGAGAGGAAAGTCAGATATGGCAATTACGCCACCGCAATATCTGCTCCATCACGATGGTGACAATGTCGCCGTTGCAATGGCGGATATGCAACCAGGAACTCTTCACGGGCGATCCGTGAAAGAAGGAACAGAGAGCACCGCGATCTTAAATCACGCGATTCCGCTCGGCCACAAATTTGCCCTTGCAGATATTGCAGAAGGCGAAGCGATTATTAAATACGGAATCAAAGTTGGTCTCGCATCAGCCGCGATCAAAAAAGGCGATTACATTCACACACACAACATGAGGAGTTATCGATGGGAAGCAAGCCGCGCTTAATGGGATACCGCCGCGAAAACGGCGCTATGGGTATCCGCAATCACGTCATAATTTTGCCCCTAGATGATCTTTCAAATGCTGCAGCTGAAGCTGTAGCGAAGGTAATTCCAGGCACCCTTGCACTGCCACATGCTTTTGGCCGTTTGCAGTTCGGTGAAGATCTAGAGCTAACTTTCAATACGCTAATTGGTACTGGTGTTAACGCAAACGTAGCCGCCGTAGTTGTTATCGGTATCGAACCAAAGTGGACACAACGCGTTGCTGATGGAATTGCCAAGACCGGTAAGCCAGTTGCTGCATTTTCTATTGAAGGAAAAGGTGATCTCCAAGTAATTCAGGAAGCTAGTCGCGTTGCCGCAATGTTCTTGCAAGATGCATCTGGTCTAGTCCGCGAAGAAGCCGAAATGGGAGACATGATTATGTCGATCAAATGCGGCGAATCAGATACAACTTCGGGACTTGGCTCTTGCCCAACAACTTCACAAGCAGTCGATCGCTGGGTAGCGGCAGGCGGAACCGTATTCTTCGGTGAAACTTCTGAGCTAACTGGTGGCGAACACTTGATCGCCGACCGATGCATCGATGATGCTTGCCGTAACTTGTTCCAAACAACTTACGACAACTACATCAAGGTAATTGAAGCAACTGGTGCAAACCTTCTAGGTTCACAGCCAACGCAAGGCAACATTGCTGGCGGGCTAACAACTATTGAAGAGAAGGCTCTTGGAAATATCGCTAAAACTGGTTCAGTTCCAGTCGTTGGTGTACTTAAGCCAGCTGAAGCGCCAGACCCAAAGAAGAAGGGCCTTTACTTCATGGACTCTTCTTCAGCAGCAGCAGAGTGCGTAACTCTGATGGCAGCAGGTGGAGCAGTTATCCACTTGTTCCCAACTGGTCAAGGAAATGTGATCGGTAATCCAATCATTCCTGTTTTGAAATTGACTGCAAATATCAAGACAGCAAACTCAATGACCGAGCACATCGATCTCGATGTTTCTGGTCTATTGCGTTACGAATACGACTTAACCAAGGCTGGCGACATGATGATGGATGTCATTAACCAAACAGTTAACGGACGTCTTTGCAAGGCTGAGGTTATGGGCCACCGTGAATTTACTTTCACGAAGTTGTATATCTCTGCATAATGATTCTCATCTCTGAAGATGTATGGGGAACTCCCTTCCAGAAGCTGGAAGGGAGTTTTCCTATTGTCCGAAACGATAATCTTTGGAATAACGTCGATGAGTTAAAGAGCGAACTTAAAGAGGCAACTGCGCTAGTTGTAAGAAATAGAACCAAAGTAACTGCAGATGTAATTGCAGCTGCACCAAAGCTAAAGGTAATTGCGCGCGCCGGTGTTGGTTTAGACAATATAGATATCAAGGCAGCCGATGCCGCAGGTGTTGTAGTTGTTGCTGGACTCGGCGCGAACGCGGTCAGTGTTGGCGAACTAACTTTAGGTTTAGCTCTTTCATTGTTACGAAATATCCCAGGGCACGACCAAGTCACGCGCGAAGGCCAATGGATACGTACTCCAGGGCGCGAGCTATCTGGCTTGACTTGGGGGCTACTTGGATGTGGCGCAACTGGATTAGCCACCGCAAAGTTATTGCAAGGATTTGAATGCAAAATGATCGGCTTCGACCCTTACGCGAAAAATCTCAGCGGGATTGAATTGAAATCATTTGAAGATGTTTTAAAAGAGAGCGATGTGCTCAGCATACATATGCCTTCTACACCCGACACCAATGGCTCCATTAACTCGAAAACTTTGAAGTTGATGAAGCCAGAGGCCGTATTGGTAAATGTGGGGCGCGGTGAAGTTATCAATGAATCTGATTTAATTGAAGCTTTAAAGTCCAAGGTAATTGCGGGAGCTGCCCTAGATGTGCGCGCTCAAGAACCGCCCGTTAAAGCCGAAATGGAAGAAATCACAAATCTGATTCTGACCCCACATGTTGCTGGTATTACTAAAGAAAGTCAGTTACGCATCAACGAAATTTTGGTTTCCAATATTGCAAAAGTTTTAAAGAGTGAACCTGCAACTCATGCCGTTGGTGCGCTAAAAGAGAGTAGTAAATAATGGCGCAACTAACTGTTGGCTCAGCAATTGAAAAAGCAAAGTTGCTCTTGGTTGCAACCGGAGTTCCTAAATCCGAAGCAGAAACAACGGCGCGATGCATCGTAGCCAGCGACCGTTGGGGAATTGGCAGCCATGGTTTGATGAGACTTCCTTTCTATCTTGCGCGCTTGCAAGCAGGTGGAATTAAGGCTGACGCAAAGTTAAAGGTAGTAACAGATCTACCCAGCCTGGTTGTCTTTGATGGAGATGATGGTCTTGGCCATTGGCAGTTGCAGAAGGCGGCAGAAGTTGCAGCAGAACGCGCTGCGATAAATGGAATTTCCGCAGTTGGTGTTGGGAGTTCAAATCATTGTGGTGCTCTTGGAATTTATGTTTGGCCGATGATTAATCGTGGGCAAGTTGGAATCGCATTTAGTACTGGCCCAGCGGTGATGCCACCTTGGGGTGGAAATTCTGCGCTACTTTCGACTTCACCGATTGCTGCGGGTATTCCAACGAATCCGCCTACTGTTGTCGATCTAGCAACTAGCGCAGTTGCACGCGGAAAGATTCAAGCAAAGGCGCAAGCAGGTGCCGCACTTGAACCTGGCTGGGCATTTACAAAAGATGGCGCACCAACCACAGATGCAAAAGAGGCGCTTGCCGGAATGCTTGCACCACTCGGTGGAGTTAAAGGTTATGCAATTGCAGTACTTGTTGAATCGCTAACCGGAATGTTGGTTGGCCCATCACTGGCAAAGGATATTCCAGATATGTTCGCAAGTGAGCAAGATGCTAATCCACAGAAAATTTCACATTTTATTATCGCTATAGATAGCGCAAAACTTTCGGTAGATGGCGAAAACTCAAGAACTGCTGATTTTGCAAGGGCTGTCTCTGATGCAGGAGGACGTTTACCTGGCGCAAATCGCTCTAATCCAGAACGTCCCGATACAGCAGAAAACATTACGATCACTGATCAAGTTGCTGATCAGCTGACGCAATGGTCAACGAAGTTAGGAATCTAAATGGTTAAGAGCCTTCCCGGTTTAGGGCTGATTGCTGTAATTGTTGGAGTTGCCTTTTTAATCAATGACTTTCAACCAGCGATAAGCCCACTAGCGCTATGTGTTGCATTCGGATTTGCTGTTGCAAACTTTGGTAGGTGGCCAAGCTTTGCCGCCGCCGGAACTAGTTTGGCTAGCAAAAAATTGATGCGAATCGGTGTTGCGCTTTTGGGAGCGCAAGTAAGCGTGCTCTCACTAAAGGCAATTGGCCTAAAAGGTGTACTAACTGTCCTACTAGTTGTCACATTAACAATTTTTGGAATCTTGGCTTTATCTAAATTATTTAAAATGAGTGGTGAGCTTGGACTTTTAATCGGGGTTGGCTTTGGAGTTTGTGGTGCAACCGCTGTTGCTGCGATACGTCCGCAAACGCGCGCTACCGAAGAAGAAACTTCATATGCAATCGCTTTGATTTCGCTCTGCGGAACCCTTTCTATTTTTACGCTTCCATTCATTGGCCATCTCATTGGGCTTAGCGATCAAACTTTTGGAGCATGGGCTGGTGCTGCGGTACACGATGTTGGACAGGTAATTGCGACCGCATCCGTATGGAGCGATGAAGCGGTGCAATCTGCAGTCGTGATCAAATTGGCGCGAGTCTGTATGTTGGCACCAATAGTTCTAATCCTTTCGATTCGCCACCGCCGCTACCTAACTTCAGTTGCGATGCAGAATGAAAAAGATGGAATAGCGGTTAGTACCAATAAAACTAAAGTGCCACTGATTCCATTCTTTGTTATTGGCTTTATTGCAGTTGCAATTATCCAAAACGCCTTTGATATTCCCGAAGGTATCCACAGCGCCATTGTTCTGCTCAGCAAGGTGCTACTTGGCGCAGGCTTAGTTGCCTTGGGCTCAAGCGTTCGTTGGAAATCAATACGCGCAATTGGTCCGCGCCCGATGGTCATGGGCTTAATTGCTTGGGTAATTGTTGCCGGCGTTGCCTTAGTGGCCGTTCAAATTACTGGTCTTTAAGAACAAACTGCGCCGTAGGTTGCAGAACCAACCAACTTCACATACTTAGAAAGCACGCCCTTTGTATATCTAGGTGGAAGCGGTTCAAAGTTCTTTGCACGTTCTTGTAACTCTTTGGGTGCAACGAGTAGCTCCAAAGTTCCATTTGGGATATCGATAGATATTTGATCGCCATCTTTGATTAAACCAATTGGTCCGCCATCTACCGCTTCCGGTGAAATATGGCCTACGCAAAGTCCAGTTGTGCCGCCAGAGAATCTGCCATCGGTAACAAGCAATACATCTCTTCCGAGGCCCGCGCCTTTTATCGCACTCGTGATCATCAACATTTCACGCATACCTGGCCCACCTTTTGGACCTTCGTAGCGAATAACAACCACATCACCCTTTTTAATCGTGCCATCAGAGAGCGCCTGCATCGCTGATTCTTCGCGATCGAAAACTCGAGCAGCGCCTTGGAATTTCTCTTCATCAACACCGGCGTTCTTTACAACGGCACCTTCGGGAGCGAGAGATCCTTTAAGAATAGTTATCCCACCATTTTTACCAAAAGGTTTAGCGGCTGGATAAATAATCTTTCCATCCGCAGCAGGAGGATTTACATCCTTTAGATTTTCAGCAATAGTCTTTCCAGTTACGGTCATGCAATCACCGTGGAGCAAACCTTCATCAAGCAGAATCTTCATAACTGCAGGAATGCCTCCAACTTTATCGAGATCAAACATCACATATTCACCAAATGGTTTTAGATCTGCAAGCAGTGGAACACGTGCGCCTATCCGCTTGAAATCCTCTAGTGATAAATCGATACCCAACTCGTGAGCGATAGCCGGCATATGAAGTACTGCGTTAGTAGATCCACCAAGTGCCATTACAACTGTGATGGCATTTTCCAGTGATTTCTTGGTGATTATGTCACTTGTCGTGACTCCCATTTTAAGTAAGTTGATTACAGATTCACCCGCTAGCTTTGCAAGAGGTTCGCGGCGATTATCTACAGCAGAAGGAGATGATGAGCCAGGAAGAGACATACCCATAGCTTCTGACGCGCTAGCCATGGTGTTCGCTGTGTACATACCACCGCATGTTCCTGCACTTGGGCAGGCAGCCTTTTCAATGCGATCAAGATCTTCATCAGACATTAGGCCACGTGCATTGGCGCCGACTGCCTCAAATGAAGTGACGATATTTACCTTTATCTCAGTACCGTCTTGCAAAGTAGTTTTTCCAGGAAGTAAAGAACCGGCATACATCAAGATGCTTGGAACATCAATGCGTGCAGCTGCCATGAGCATCGCCGGGATACTTTTATCACACCCAGCCAGAGTCACCATCGCATCTAAGCGTTCTGCTTGCATGACCGTTTCCACAGAATCTGCAATTACTTCGCGACTAACGAGTGAGAAATGCATTCCTTCATGTCCCATAGAAATAACGTCTGACACGGTTATTGTGCCAAACTCCATTGGAAAGCCACCATTAGCACTTACGCCCGCAGCAACGTCTTCAGCAACGGTGCGTAGAGACATATTGCAAGGTGTAATTGTGTTGTAAGAAGATGCGATACCAATTTGTGGCTTCTTGAAGTCATCGCCTTGCATACCAAGAGCGCGGAGCATCGCGCGATTAGGACTTCGATCTCTGCCTTGAGTTACTAACGAACTACGCGGTGTCATGGTCACTGTAGTACTCTAACGACACCCCACCACCTTGTGAAGAGTGAGATGTGATGACCTATACAACACTTATTTCTACAGAGGAACTCGCAGAAAATTTAGAAAATCCTAAATTTTTAATTATTGATGTTCGATTCACTTTAGATGATGAATCATGGGGAGAAAAGGTTTACCAGGAAACTCACATCCCTGGCGCAATCTATGCTGATGTTTCAAAAGATTTATCTGGCGAGATAATTCCTGGAAAAACGGGGCGACGTCCTTTTCCTACTGTAGAAGCATTTACAAAGACCCTTTCTAATTGGGGGATAACTCCAGAGACTCAAGTAGTTTGTTACGACGCAGAGTCCGGGTTGATGGCTGCATCACGGCTCTGGTTGATGTTTCGTTGGCTGGGCCACGAAAAAGTTGCAGTTTTAGATGGTGGAATAAAGATTTGGCAGAACGAGGGTCGTCCTCTTGATAAGAGTGTTCGCCAGTTAACAACATCTAGTTTTGTTCCGAAGGTCCGCGAAGAACTATTTGCATCAGTGACAGAGGTAGATGCTGCTCGCAACGATCCTGGCTACTGTCTCTTTGATTCGCGTGGAGCCGAGGGATATCACGGCGGTGGAAAGTATTACGACCCAGTCCGCGGACATATTGCAGGAGCTGGACTAGCCGATCGCGCCCATACTCTTACTAAAGATGGTCATTTCCGTTCAGCGCAAGAATTGAAAACGCATTACGCAAACCTTATTGGCGAGGTAACGCCCGCAAATACGATCTTTTACTGTGGCTCTGGTATCACCGCCGCTCAAAACGTATTGGCGATGAAGCACGCCGGATTTGATGACACCAAGATGTATATAGGCTCTTGGAGCGAGTGGATTACAGACCCAAGTAGAGAAATCGCGCTATGACCCAGAAGAAATATAGATATGCCCTAATCGGATGTGGTTTTTTTGCCCAGAACCACCTCCATGCATGGAGCCAAAACCCTGATGTTGAACTCGTTGCAACATGTGATGTTGATTTTGAAAAAGCAGAGCTGGCCGCTGCCAATTTCGGTGGTAAGGCTTATGCAAGCGCTGAAGAGCTATTTGCTAATGAAGATTTAGATTTTGTAGATATCGCAACGACGCCACCAACTCATAAATATATGGTCGAACTAGCGGCTGAGAATGGCGTTGCTGCAATCTGTCAGAAACCACT
>JBEBBQ010000031.1:0-3598 GCA_041158325.1 Actinomycetota bacterium
GAGCGCAAGGTAGTTCTTGAAGAAATCGCGATGCGCGATGACGACCCCAGCGATCTAGTCCATGATCTCTACGCTGAAACGTATTACGGCGACACCCAACTGGGTCGCCCAATTCTCGGCACAATCAAATCGATTAAAGAGATGTCTCGCAGTAGCGTTTTTAAATATTACAAGAAGAAATACTTGCCACAGGATCTAGTCGTTGCAGTTGCTGGAAATATTAAACATAAGCGCGTTGTCGCAATGGTTGAAGAAGCACTCTCACGCGATAACTTCCTTGACGTTAAGGGATCTCCGCAGATTCGCCCAAATACACCTGTAAAGACCAAGCCAATGCAGAGCGTTGGTTTGTTGACTCGCAAGACTGAACAAGCTCATATGTTCTACGGAATGGAAGGCGTCGCCCGTAGCGATGAACGCCGCTTTGCAATGGGAGTTTTAGCTTCAGCACTCGGTGGCGGAATGTCTTCCCGTTTATTCCAAGAGATTCGCGAAAAGCGCGGCTTGGCTTATTCGGTCTATGCCTACGCACAACAATTTGCCGGCTCTGGCCAGATTGGTTTTTACGCAGGTTGCAATCCAAGTAAGGCGATCGAAGTTGTGGAAATCATCCGCGATGTTTTAGCTGATGTTGCTGAAAATGGCATGAGCCATGAAGAAATTGAACGCGCCAAAGGCGCAGTACGCGGGTCGTTAGTTTTGAGCCAAGAAGATTCGGGTTCACGCATGAGCCGTATCGGTAAGAATGAAATTGTTTATGGCCAGGTAATGGGCTTTGACGATATTTTGAAAGCGATTTCCCGCGTAAACGCTACAGATGTCCGTGAAATTGCCAACGAATTTCTTACTAAATCGCCTACCCTTGCTCTTGTCGGACCATTTAAGAGCGAAGCGAAATTTGAAAAGGTGTTGAAATCATGATCAAAGTCGGAGTGCTTGGTGCGAAAGGTCGCATGGGTGCTGAGGTCGTTAAGGCGGTCACTGAAGCCGCAGATCTGGAACTCGTTGCCGCACTTGATCTAGGTGACTCACTTGAAACCCTAAAGACCAGCGGTGTGCAAGTAGTTGTTGATTTCACCACGCCTGATTCAGTAATGGCCAACCTTGAATTTCTCGCCAATAACGGAATCCATGCAGTTGTGGGTACAACAGGTTTTGATGCAGCGCGAATTGCAACGCTTGAAAAGTTAATTGCCGCTAACCCATCAGTTGGCATTTTGATTGCACCAAACTTTGCGATCGGCGCGGTATTGATGATGGAGTTTGCTACCAAAGCGGCCAAATACTTTGAATCTGCTGAAATAATTGAACTTCACCACCCAAATAAAGTTGATGCACCTTCTGGAACAGCGGCACGTACTGCCGAGCTAATGTCCAAGGCCCGTAAGGATGCAGGCTTAGGCGCTATGCCAGATGCAACGACAACCTCGCAAGATGGTGCTCGTGGCGCGATAGTTGGCGACATTCCAGTTCACTCAGTTCGCCTTCGTGGACTAATCGCACATCAAGAAGTTTTGCTTGGTGGTCTAGGAGAGACTCTTACTATTCGTCACGACTCGCTAGATCGTGCGGGATTTATGCCTGGTGTCTTACTAGGTGTTCGCAAAGTTGTTTCAAAGCCAGGGCTGACCTTCGGCCTTGAGAAATTTATGTAAGGGGTAATCAAATGGCTAAAGCAGATATCACTATGTACGGTGCTGACTGGTGCGGAGATTGCCGACGCTCAAAGCGCCTTTTCGAAGAACTTGATGTTCAGGTAAATCATATTGATGTTGAGGCAGATGCTTCAGCTGCTGCGAAGGTTATTGAGATCAACGGGGGAGCGCAGTCAATCCCAGTCATCGTATTTTCAGATGGAACTCATTTAACTGAGCCATCAGATAATGATCTAAAAGCTAAGTTACAAGCTCTTAATATTATTTAATATTAATCAACCGATATGGAACAAGGCCGCTGAGGTCGCAGCTGCTGAAAGCACCACAACCGGAAAAGGCGCACGCAGGATTAGCGCCAATACAGCCACGCCAACTCCTGCCATTCTCTGATCTGCGACAATTCGCGAATCTTGAGTAAATGATTGCACTGCAACGAGCGCACTTAAGA
This sequence comes from Actinomycetota bacterium, assembly GCA_041158325.1. Taxonomy (GTDB): domain Bacteria; phylum Actinomycetota; class Actinomycetes; order Nanopelagicales; family Nanopelagicaceae; genus Planktophila. Next base: position 2,104 of record JBEBBQ010000031.1, read on the forward strand.
GAGCGATCGGAATCAACGAATTAATCTTTAAAACTCTTGGATTTGAGAGCCACTTCTTTGGAACGCTATATCCCAAAATCTTCAACAGAAAAGCGAAGAGACTTGTGCCGATAACGGCGAGCCAGAAAGGTTCGATGAGGTTTACTTCCATATACGTGCTCGCAATCCGAAGATCACAGCGAGAATAGATGTCGCGATAATTGGAAAACCAGGAACAAAGTAAGGCGTCATGGCAAGTGCGAGTGCGCAAGCAGCAACCGCAAGCAAACGTTCACTCTTATTGGTTAGCCTTGGCCAAAGTAGGCCAAGAAATGCTGCAGGAACTGCTGCATCAAGTCCCCAAGCGGCGGGATTCCCCATCGCTTGCGCGCCAAGTGCTCCAGCTAAAGTAAAGAGATTCCAAAAGATATAAACGCCAATTCCAGTAAACCAGAAACCTTGGCGCGCTTCGCGTGGTCCAAGATGCTCCTGCGAAAGCGCAACTCCCGTTGATTCATCAATCGTTATTTGCGCAGCAAATAATCGCTTTATTCCGCGGACGTTTAAAACCGGCGCCATACGTAGCCCGTATAAAGTGTTTCGAACGCCGAGCAGAGTTGCGGTTGCGATTCCACTCAGCGCACTTCCACCCGCGCCAAGAACTCCAATAACAGCAAATTGTGATGCGCCAGTAAATGTTAGAAGTGAGAGTAGGCAAGATTGCAGAACTGAAAAACCTGCCGCTACTGAGGCGGCGCCAAAAGCGATCCCATAGGCACCGACCGTCAGCGAAACGCTCAAGGATTGCGCGGCGGTGGCGCGGTTCACTCTAGACACGGGTGCATTCTGCCCTAGATATCCTCGGCGAGGTAGCGCCATATATATAAGGTGACGCCCATGAGTAATGAAGTCATTTTCCGCGACGATGTAACCGTTGAACTAGTCAAAGCCAGCGCCAGCGATGCTGATGTTATTTGGGCAGCGCGAGTTTCTACAGCCGGCGAGCAATCAATGGATGAGATCGGGGAAGATCCAGCGCGTTCTGCTGGGCTGATTAATTACTTAGCTCGCGAACGGCACGGCTCACCCTTCGAACACACTTCGATGACTTTCTTTGTGAGCGCACCAATTTTTGTATTCCGCGAATTCATGCGCCATCGCATCGCTTCCTATAACGAAGAGTCGGGCCGTTATCGCGAATTAAAACCGGTTTTCTATATTCCATCAAAAGAACGCAAGCTAATTCAAGTTGGAAAGACTGGCGCATACACATTTGAAGATGGAACACCCGAGCAGTTCGACATTTCTGTAAAGGCGATGAAGGATGCATATCTAATTGCCTATGACAGTTACAAAAAGATGCTTGATGCGGGTGTGGCACGCGAAGTGGCACGTGTAGTTCTGCCTGTTGCTACTTATTCATCGATGTATGTCTCCATGAATGCGCGCGCCTTAATGAACTTTCTCTCACTTCGCACGGCTCGCGAAGGTTCACATTTTCCGAGCTATCCGCAAC
>JBEBBQ010000032.1:0-3521 GCA_041158325.1 Actinomycetota bacterium
TAATGGGCTTTATTTTAAACCCCCTCTATAACTTCGTATCCGGAGTAATTGTCGGAATTCATTACCTACTCTCACCTATATTCGGTTTCGACAGTGGTGTTACTTGGTCACTCTCAATCGTTGGACTTGTTGTTTTAATTCGTATTATTTTGATCCCATTATTTGTTAAGCAGATTAAGAGCCAACGCGCGCTGACTGCACTTCAACCACAAATGAAGGCGATCCAAACCAAATATAAAGATGATCGCCAGAAGCAATCAGAAGAGATGATGAAGCTCTACAAAGAGCATAAGACAAACCCACTTGCATCATGTTTTCCAATTTTGGCGCAGGCACCAATTTTCTTCGCACTCTTTACCGTTCTAAACGGAATGGCTGCAAAGACAGATGCTGGTGTACCAGCGCCAATCGCGCGCGGTTTTCTTAAAGGTGACTATCTAGATAGTGCGGCACAAGCAACATTCTTCGGAGCTAAGATTTCAGAGACATTCTTAGGCTCACCAGATACAACAGTTAAGATCGTTACAGTTATTTTAATTTTCATCATGTCTGCTACAACCTTTACAACGCAACGTCAGTTGATGGTTAAAGGAATGCCGAAGATGGATTCCAGTAACAATATGATGTTGCAGCAGCAGAAAATCATGTTGTATTTATTCCCAGTAATTTTCGCAGTATCTGGCGTTAACTTTCCGGTCGGAGTTTTGATCTATTGGTCGACAACAAACTTCTGGACATGGGGACAGCAGTACTACGTAATTAAACGAAACCCAACGCCAGGTTCACCTGCCTTTGAAGAACTTCAAAAGAAGAAGGCAGCGAAAGATAAAGAAGGTTCAAAGAACTCAACAGGAACAGTTCTCGATGGAACAAACCCTGAAGACGGTGCTGAAGGAACTGGCGAAGTTAAAGGCCAGAGAAAGCAACCAAAGAAGAAAAAGAAGAAGTAAAACGGACATTTAAGTACAAAAACTACCGAAAGCCCCAAATAACTTTACATAACTAAAAGGAGTGAGAAGATGAGCGAAGAAACCACCGAAGTATTGGAAAACGAGACCGCAGAAGCTGGTACACCTACCAAAAAGGCGCCAAAAACAATTGCTCGCCTTGAAGAAGAGGGCGATATTGCAGCGGATTACCTCGAAGGCTTGCTAGATATTGCAGACCTAGATGGCGATATCGATATCGACGTTGAGAATGACCGTGCCAGCCTTGCCATCGTCGGCGGCAAGCTACGCCACCTAGTTGGCCAAGAAGGTGAAGTCCTTGATGCTATCCAGGAGTTAACCCGCCTTGCTGTACAAACAGCAACCGGCGACCGTAGCCGCCTAATGCTAGATATCGATGGATTCCGGTCAGGTCGCCGTAAGGAGCTAACCGCCCTAGCCGAGAAGATGGCTGAGCAGGCAAAGACCACTGGGGCATCGATCAAACTCGACCCAATGAACGCCTTTGAGCGAAAGATTATCCATGACACGATCCAGACCCTTGGCCTTTCATCAGAGTCAGATGGCGAAGATCCAAACCGCTTCGTCGTCATCTATCCCGCTTAAAGGGACCCAATGACAAATCTCCAGCCGGAGTCAGTTTCACGTGAAACTCTCTTAACCCAGTACTTTCCAGGGCAAGAGGACGCTATCCGCGCCTACGCGGAATTTCTGACCACCGCAGGTATCGAGCGGGGCTTAATCGGCCCTCGTGAGGGCGAGCGGATCTGGGATCGCCATATCTTTAACTGCCTGCCTCTAACCCAACTCTTACCAAACGGTGCCTCTCTATTCGATATCGGATCAGGGGCGGGGCTGCCAGGAATTGTTATCGCCCTAGCCCGGCCTGACCTAAAAGTGACCCTAATCGAGCCACTTGAGCGCAGAGTTGAGTTCTTAAATGAGGCGGTTGCTGCGATTGCAGCTGGGGGCGTTGAAATTACTGTCATCCGCGGCCGCGCCCAAGATGTAAAGAAGAGCGCTGATTTTGTCACCGCCCGCGCCGTTGCCCCGATGGAGAAGTTGAAGAAGATGAGTTGGCATATGGTTAAAACTGGAGGGTCCCTTTTAGCTATGAAGGGGGAGTCTGCGGCAAACGAGATGGTCGGAATCAAGGGAGCTGAGCTCCACGAGATAAAACTTGAGGGAATCGAGCTCGGCAGAGTTATCTCTGTGCGTAAGGGCTCTGTAATAAGTGCTTAGATAGGCGCGTGGTTGATTCACGTGAAACAAGTGATCGCGAGAGCGAGACAAAGGTCGTCGGCGTCCGGCGGCTAAAAGAGGCGATGGCAAAACCCGCCTCAACCCGAATCTTCACTGTGGCAAACCAGAAGGGTGGGGTCGGAAAGACCACCACAACAGTCAACATCGCAGCAGCCCTTTCAATGGGTGGCCTGCGGGTCCTGGTGGTTGATCTAGATCCACAGGGCAACGCCAGCACCGCCTTAGGTGTTCCACACCGTGATATCGAGGGCGTTTACGACGTACTCATGGGCAGTGCACAAATTAGTTCTGTAATTCAAAAAGTTGCAGGCTTTCCTGCACTGGATTGTGTTCCTTCTAACTCATCTCTTGCAAATGCTGAAGTTAATTTAGTTTCGATGGTTGCGCGCGAACTTCGTTTAAAAGAAGCGCTTGATGAAATTTCACCAAATTACGATTACATCTTTATCGATTGCCCACCATCACTTGGGTTATTAACTATTAACGCACTTGCTGCAGCTCGCGAACTCTTAATTCCAATTCAAACTGAATATTACGCACTCGAAGGTTTGTCACAACTTCTTGAAACTTATGGCGTTGTTAAAAAGCGCTTAAATGCCAACCTAGATCTTTCAACAATTGTCTTAACAATGTTTGATGGGCGCACACGTTTATCAAATGATGTTGCTGCAAATGTTCGTGCGCACTTTCCAAAAGAGTTAATTGATATTCCTATCCCCCGCGCAGTACGAGTATCTGAAGCGCCTTCTTATAACCAAACAGTTATGACATACGACCCGCTATCGCCAGGTGCAATTGCATACATGCAGGTTGCGCGCGAGATTGCAGAACGCGGAAAACCAAAAGATGCGCTCGATGTTAACTTCGATTCCAATGTTGTAAATATCAATTACAAGCGCGATGGAGAAATCGCATGAGTGCAAAACGTGGCGGACTCGGAACTAATTTAGATTCTTTAATTCCAACATCACTCACTGTCGCCGCCAATGAAGTTGCCCAACAGAATGAAGTTTCAGTTGATGCGATTTCTCCTAACCCACGCCAACCGCGCACCATCTTTGAAGAAGGTGCGTTAAACGAATTAATCGCATCTATTAAAGAAATTGGCATCTTGCAACCACCGGTTGTTCGCCAAGTATCTCCAGGTAAATACGAACTTATTATGGGAGAGCGCCGCTTCCGCGCCGCAAAAGCTGCTGGTTTAAAGAAGATCCCAGTAATCATTCGCCAGACTCCAGATAACGAACTTTTGCGCGAGGCGTTAATTGAAAATATTCATCGCAGCCAACTTAACCCACTTGAAGAAGGCGC
>JBEBBQ010000033.1:0-23012 GCA_041158325.1 Actinomycetota bacterium
TCTGGCGCCATACCTGCCAGATCTCGATCGCCTTGATGAGATCTTGGAATCGCTCACAGACTAATTCTCGTCTTACCTTCAGAGTTGCTCTCACTTTGACCCTTACGCCTGCTTGGGCGTAGACTCTGACCTCAACTTCCCCTTGATGGTTTCGCACCCAAAGGCCATCTGTGTGGGGGAGCACCCCTAATGACTGTCGAGAATGGATAGCCAAATGCCTGAAATGCGCCTAAATAAAATAATCGCCGATGCCGGAATCACGAGTCGTCGTGGAGCCGATGAGTTGATCATCGATGGACGGGTGAGCGTAGATGGTTTCATCTGTCGAGAACTCGGCGTAAAATTTGACCCTCAAATGGTCAAAGTCATGGTTGATGGTGAGACAATAACGCGTACTATGACTAAGTCTTATGTAGTACTTCATAAACCAAAGGGTGTTCTGTCAACGATGTATGACCCCGAAGGGCGCCCATCCCTAGCCGACTTCATCGACCTACGAAAAGAACGCCTTTTTCACGTTGGTCGCCTCGATAAGGACTCCGAAGGGTTAATCCTGCTAACCAATGATGGGGATCTAACCTTCCGAGCCACCCACCCATCTTTTGGCCTAGAAAAGACTTACATTATCGAGTTTGATGGAAAGCTCCCGGTGGGGGCTGAAAAGACCCTTTTGAAGGGGATCGAATTAGAGGATGGAATAGGCCGAGTTCTATCCTTCAAGCAACTGAGTCCGCAGTGGATCGAAGTCACGATTCACGAGGGCAGGTATCACATCATCCGCCGACTAATGGAGGCGGTAGATGTCACCGTCATGAGGCTGATCCGAACCAACTTCGGACCCATCTCGTTGGGCGATACCCCTGAAGGAAGATGGCGTGACTTAAATGCTGGCGAATTAGCAAACCTACAAAAGGCTTTACAGTTATAACGTTTTATCTATATCGTATTTATAAACTTATATAGCAATTTATCTATATTCTATACGCTTGCGCCGCTATAAACTATTTATCGATAAAAGCCTACAATATTGAGCGCAACATTTTCTTAAAAAAACTATATGTCGATATTAATGAAAGGTGCCTTACTATCTAGCGCTTTTACGTAAGATTATTTGCTGATCGACAATATCATAAAAGCGCTTACTAGATATATCGATAAAACGCGATATTTATAACGCCAAGTTCTAGGTTCTGCAGGTACTATTGGCCAATGTCTACGGTAAGAGCGATACGCGGGGCGGTTCAGGCAGAAGCCAATTCCGCCCAAGCGATAGACGCTGCCACCAAGGAGCTCTTGGCCGAGATGCTACGAGCCAACTCGATTTCAGCCGATGACTTTATCTCCGTCATCTTCACCGTCAGCCCGGACCTAAATGCAGCTTTTCCTGCGAGCTCAGCACGTGAGCTTGGATTTACCGATGTTCCGCTTATCTGTTCTGTCGAAATTGGGGTTCCGGGCTCGCTTGATCGCACTATTCGCATCATGGCTCACGTTGAAAGTGGGCTAAAAAAGTCAGAAATCAACCATATCTACCTAGGCGGAGCAAAGGTTTTACGCCGAGATATAGCTCAGTAGGGCGCCCCACATCATGGCAAAAGATGAAGGTAAAGCCTTTAGCTCAATCCGAATAATCGGTTCAGGCTTAATTGGAACATCGATTGGCTTAGCCTTGGCTGCTCGGGGAGTTGATGTCGAGATGGTTGATCGGGATCCAAAGGCTCAGAAATTGGCCCAAGATCTGATCGCCTCAAAGGTTTCGGGTGATCCAGAGGTTATTCTCTTTGCAATTCCGGCTAGCGCTCTGGCAGAGAGTTTCGAGCGCCAATTTGAACTCAACCCAGGATCTAAATTTATAGATATAGCTAGCGTTAAAACTAAACCTCAAGTTGATGTATCAAAAATTAAGGGAGGCGCACCCCGTTTTCTAGCCACCCACCCGATGGCGGGTCGCGAAATTGGGGGAGCGGCCAGCGCCCGAGCCGATTTGTTCCAAGGTCGCAGTTGGATCTACTGCCCTACATTTGGTGATGGAACCAAGGTTGACTCCGATGTCTTAGAGGCCGGTCTCTGGTTGATTGACTCTTTAGGAGCGAGCCCAATAGCGATGTCTGCATCCCACCATGATTCGGCCGTCGCCTTGGTCTCTCATCTGCCTCAGATCGTCTCCTCAATTCTGGCTGGTCAATTAAAGGGGGCAAAGTCAGAGGATCTAGACCTCGCAGGTGGTGGACTTCGTGACACAACTCGGATCGCTGCCTCGGATCCAGAGCTATGGAAAGAGATCATCGCCAGTAACGCGCAAGAGATTCTGCCGCTATTAATAAATCTACAAAACGATCTTGGTGCACTGATTAACTCGTTGGATGATCCTGAGAAAGTTGGTTCCGTTATTGCCGCAGGCAATGAGGGTCGATCGAAGATTCCAGGTAAGCACGGTGGAAAGGCTCGTGAATACACGCAACTGCCGGTTGTTATCGAAGATAAACCAGGTCAACTCGCAGCGCTTTTTGACGAATGTGCAAAGGCAGCAGTCAACGTTGAAGATCTAACAATCGAACACTCTCCTGGTCAGTTCACTGGCTTGATCACCCTTGCACTATCGGCAAATGATGCTGTTATCTTGCAGAAACATCTTGAAGAGTCGGGTTGGAACGTTCACGCTCCAAGATAGACTTATGACCAATAGTTTATAAATACGAGTTTTAAATGTTTCACACCGCGCAGGGCAATGATGGGATGTAAGTAGAAATGATCGTTGTAGCCATCGATGGACCAAGCGGTGCGGGAAAGTCCAGTACTTCAAAACTTGTTGCACAAAGAGCAGGTTGGAATTATTTAGATACAGGTGCCCTGTATCGCGCTGTTGCTTGGTTAGCGATTCGAGAAAAAATTACCTCGGCGCAAGATATTCTCGCCGCACTTGCTGACAACACAATCCACTTGATTGCAGATCCGAAAGATCCAAAAGTTTTCGTTGGTGATGTTGATGTATCAAAAGAGATTAGAAGCGAGAAAGTTACCGACAGCGTTAGCGCAGTTAGCGCACTGCCGGAAATCCGCGCAGCTCTTTTGACTCTGCAACGTAGATTGATTAATAGTGCAGAACGCGGAATTGTTGTTGAAGGTCGCGATATTGGCACCGTAGTTGCTCCAGATGCTCCTTTAAAGATTTATCTTCAAGCAGATATCGCCGCACGTGCTGCAAGACGCTCCAGCGAGATCGCGGCGCCGGTTGCTAGCGTTTCGGAATCTCTTAACCAACGCGATGAAATTGACTCTAACCGGTCAGTTTCTCCTCTTGCAAAAGCGTCCGATGCAGTTTTAATTGATTCAACCGAGTTGGATTTAGAAGAGACGGTAGAACGCGTTTGGGAGTTGTTGAAGGAACGTTCTTTGCTTGGACTTCCAATCGTTGCAATCTTGGGACGACCTAACGTTGGTAAATCAACTTTAATCAACCGTTTCATTGGTCGTCGCGAAGCGATTGTTGAAGATACTCCAGGTGTGACACGCGATCGCGTTCAATACGAATGCGAATGGGGTGGACGTCGTTTCATCATTATGGACACCGGCGGATGGGAATCTAAGCCCGATGGCATTTCAGTTCAGGTAAGCGCATCGGCAGAACTTGCGATGCAAGAGGCAGATGTTCTTGCCTTTGTTGTTGATGCGCACGTAGGCGCACTTGATGAAGATGACATTTTGGTTCAAGAACTTCGCAAAGTTAAGAAGCCGATGGTTCTTATTGCAAATAAAGTTGATAGTGATGTAGACGAGGCAGATGCGCACGCGCTCTGGAACCTTGGACTTGGTGAACCTAGATTTGTTTCTGCACTGCACGGTCGTGGAAGTGGTGATCTTCTTGATCACATCGTTCGTGAGATGCCCGAAGTTGGTGGAGCACAAACCCAAGACGGTTATCGCAAGATCGCACTTATCGGTCGACCAAATGTTGGTAAATCAAGTTTGTTAAATGCACTGGCTGGAGAGAATCGCTCAATCGTTGATGACGTCGCTGGAACAACGCGCGATCCAGTCGATGAGCTAATTGAATTCGGCGGATCGATCTGGCGTTTTATCGACACCGCCGGACTGCGCAAACGAGCCAACCAAGCCAGCGGAACAGATTATTACGCGACCCTTCGCACGCAGAGCGCTTTGGAGCGCTGCGAATGTGCCGTTGTCGTTCTGGATGCATCTCTTCCGATTTCAGAACAAGACCTGCGAGTAATCACCATGGTCGAAGAGGCTGGTAAGGCGATGGTTATCGTGATGAATAAGTGGGATCTAGTCGATGAAGATCGCCGTGAGCAGTTAGATAAAGAGATTGACCGCCATCTCGATCAGGTCGAGTGGGCGCAACGGGTTAATGTTGCAGCGAAGACCGGTTGGCATCGTGACCGGTTAGCTCCGGCGCTTCGCACTGCGATCGATAGTTGGGAACGACGTGTTCCAACGGCCAAACTCAACTCATTCTTGGGCGCCCTTATCGGAGCAACACCACCTCCGGTTCGTGGTGGCAAACAACCAAAGATTTACTACGCAACGCAGGCAGGAATCGCGCCACCGAAGTTCGTTATCTTTTCAAGTGGCTGGATCGAACCTTCGTATCGCCGTTTCATTGAGCGCCGCCTTCGTGAAGAGTTTGGCTTCCCAGGCACGCCGGTCATGGTCGCGATTCGAGTAAAAGAGCGCGATTAATGTCGATTATGAAACGACTGTCACTAGTCACCGTCCCAAACGCGCTCACCTTTCTTCGCGCTCTTGGAATCCCACTCTTTATCTATCTCGCCCTTGCTCTAGAGGCTGATGGTTGGGCGATTCTCACTCTGGCTGTTGGGGGCGCAACCGATTACTTCGATGGGAAGATCGCTCGCGCTTGGGGGCAGGAATCGCGCTTTGGTGAGCTAGCGGACCCGGCGATTGATCGTTTATATATCGTTGCAACGCTAATCGTTCTCTATCTGCGCGAAGCGATTCCGTTGTGGGTGATCTTGGTTCTGGTTCTGCGAGATTTAGTTCTTGCAGTCGCAACACTGGCGCTGACGGCGAAGTCTCTACCCCCACTTAAGGTTACCTATTTAGGTAAAGCGGCAACGTTCAATCTCCTATATGCATTTCCGTTTCTGCTTCTGGCCCTCAATACAAATTGGTATGGAACGCTCGCATACATCTTCGGTTGGAGCTTTGCGATCTGGGGGATCGCGCTTTATCTATTCACCGGATTTTCTTATCTCGGCGCTGCGGTTACATCTATTCGTAAATCGCGATAGTTTTCTCCCAACGAATAAGAGGAGTTTTTAGTGTCATCAATTCCAGATAACTTGCAATACACAAAAGAGCACGAGTGGGTCCTAGCTACGGGAAACACTTTCCGGATGGGAATTACTGATTACGCACAAGGTGCGCTCGGGGATATCGTGTATGTGCAGTTGCCGAAGGTCGGCGAGACTGTTGTTGCAGACAAGGTATGTGGCGAAGTTGAATCCACGAAGAGCGTTTCTGAAATCTTCGCCCCAGTCTCAGGAAAGATCGTTGCTATTAACGAAGCCCTTAATAACGCTCCCGAAACTATCAACTCAGATCCGTATGGCGCTGGCTGGCTAGCTGAAATTGAAGTTGCGGCGCCGCCTGCTGGCTTACTCTCTGCCGACGATTATCGTCAAATTACTGCGTAGAAATCTCAGCTTTACTGCGCTTTTTTCCGCTTGATTTTTTCCCTCGCTCACCCTAAGTTCAGCCTCAGGTTGAAGTTGAACCTCGTGGAGATCTACGTGAAGGGGGAGCGGTATGAACAAACCAGATACCAACGGTGAACTCACCAGCACCCTCCACCTCGGACTTCGCTCGGTAGTAGATGGTTCCCCGGAGAGCGCACTCAACGCCCTTCTCTCATCTGCCAGCGATACAGACCGTTTAGCTATCACCGCAATCATTGACGGTCCAGCAGACCGAGCAATGGTTGTTATCCATCGCGGTCCGTCAAAGGGCGCGAGATTTCTTATCGATAGCGCTGAGGTAGCGATTGGTCGTTCAATTGAATCGCCTATCTTTCTAGATGATGTAACTGTCTCGAGAAAACATGCGCTTATTGTTAAAGAAGAGAAGTCATTTAGCATTAAAGATTTAGGAAGCCTTAACGGGACATATCTAAACAATCAATCGGTTCTTAACTCACCCTTAACTACAGGTGACGAGATTCAAGTTGGGAAGTTTCATATGCTCTTCGTTGCTTCTAAGCAGAGTAAGTAAGCACAGACAGTAAAAAGATTAAGCAACAATTGTTTTTAAAGAGAATTTTTAGCCTTTTAACTAGCAGTAGGGGAGATTAACGTGAGCGTTCCAGCACGCGCGTATTTAAGCATCGGGGAAGTACTAACCAAACTCCGGGGAGATTTTCCAGATATCACTATCTCTAAGATTCGCTTCCTTGAATCAGAAGGTTTGATCGAGCCACAGAGAACGCCTTCTGGATATCGCAAATTCACCGCCTCAGATTTAGATCGCCTCCGCTATGTCCTTCTTCTGCAGCGCGATCAGTATCTTCCGCTACGCGTCATCAAAGAGAATCTAGAAGCCCTGGATCGAGGTTTAGATCCCGCTCCTGCTGGAGGAGTCGCATCACCTCGACCAACACTTACCACCGTTGATAACGCCGCTTCACCTGAATCATTCGGTGCAACATCTGATCTTCGCCTATCTCGTGAAGAGCTACTTAAGGCCAGTGGTCTAGTAGATGATCAGCTCGTCGAACTCGAGTCATACGGATTCATCGCACTACGTGGTCGTCACTACGATGGTGATGCGCTTGCCGTTGCAGAGGCTGTTGCTGAAATGGCAGGTTTCGGAATCGAAGCGCGCCATCTTCGTTCCTTTAAATCGGCTGCAGATCGCGAGATTGGTTTGATCGAGCAAGTGATCACACCGATTAATCGTCAGAAGTCTGCAGATTCAAAAGCGCGAGCTGAAGAGGTTCAGAAGCAGATCGCATCGCTATCAATTCGTTTACATGCCGGGCTAGTTCGCGCCGGACTTAATCGTCCACGCCAGTAATTGAATTGGCCTCTGGTCAACGGCGCAGATAGGACGATTTGATGTTGGTAAATATGGAAGTTGTCGGCGTTCGCATTGAGATGCCCTCCAACCAGCCAATCGTTTTACTCAAAGAGATCGAGGGTTCGCGATTTCTGCCCATTTGGGTAGGAGCGGTTGAAGCAACCGCGATCGCCTTTGCCCAGCAGGGTATGGCGGCGCAGCGCCCTCTGACCCACGATCTCATCGCCAACCTTCTCGAAGTTGCAGATCTAACGATGACCGCGGTTCACATCACGGAGTTAAAGGATGGAATCTTCTACGCCGAGATTCAGATCCGCGATAGCCAATCCGCTTTGTTAAAGGTTTCTGCTCGACCATCGGATGCGATCGCGATCGCTCTGCGCACCAAGAGCAATATCCTGGCTGACTCCGATCTTCTGGATCTCGTTGGAATCGATATCCCAGAACGCCTGCTGGAGGTCGAGGGCGTGGAAGATATAACTGGGGCCAAAGAAGGCGCAGCTGCAGACTTAGATTTAGAGCGCTTTCGCGAATTCCTCGATCAGATCAATCCTGAGGATTTTGCAGGGTAGGGTCGAGAAGTCTCACCCTCTACTTGAGGTTTGCCTCGTGTCGGTCGTTGTTTACCGGTCTCTTCGCTCGTAGCCTTAGCTGTATAGAACTTCCCTAAAAACTTCCCCGAGCAGAATCGAGAGCGACGTGACCTCCCCAGTTACGCACGATGGCCAGAATGAAATCGGATACCGTGGCGCTACAGCATGTGCTGCTGCAGGAATTTCTTATCGCCAATTAGATTATTGGGCGCGCACCGGTTTGCTTGAACCAAGTGTTCGTACTGCAAGTGGATCTGGAACAGCGCGACTTTATGGTTTCCGCGACATTCTCGTTTTGAAGATCGTTAAGCGTTTATTGGATGCGGGCGTATCGCTACAAAATATTCGAACAGCAGTAAATCATTTGCGTAATCGTGGAGTCACAGAGTTAGAGAGCATCACATTGATGAGTGATGGTGCATCAATCTACGAATGTGCCAGCCCTGATGAAATCATCGACTTATTGCAAGGTGGTCAAGGCGTTTTCGGTATCGCAGTGGGTAAGGTTTGGCATGAGATTGAGGGTTCATTGGCAACGTTGCAAGGCGAATTCAATGGCGAGATCGTGACAACTGGTGGTGAAAGTAACGACGAGCTTTCATTACGTCGAAAGGCGAAAGGCGCCTAAAAGACATATTCTTGCCCAATATGTTCCCAGCTAGATAGTTTGGAACTTAATCGGGGGAGTTGCTTTGTCTTTAGAACATGGTGCATTTGTTGATCGCCACATTGGTCCAACCCACGCAAATGAAGCAGCGATGCTTGAGCAACTTGGTTTTGACTCACTCGACACTTTCATCTCAGCAGTTGTCCCATCGGCTATTGCAATGCAGGAGCCGCTTGAAAAGCATTTGCCCGAAGCGGTAACCGAAGTTGAGGCGATTAAGTTGCTTCGAAAGATGGCGGCAGAGAATCAAGTATTTACATCTCTCATAGGCACTGGCTATTACGGAACAGTTACACCAGCGGTCATTAAGCGAAACGTTCTAGAAAACCCCGCCTGGTACACCGCCTACACACCGTATCAACCTGAGATTTCACAAGGTCGTTTAGAGGCGCTCTTTGCTTTTCAAACTGTGGTCTGCGATCTCACTGGTCTAACCATTGCAAATGCATCAATGCTCGATGAAGGTACTGCAGCAGCTGAGGCGATGACGCTGGCGCGACGCAACTTCAAAGGTTCGGACGAAGCTGTGTTTGTAATCGATTCTTCGCTTCACCCGCAGAGCAAGGCGGTTGTCATCACTCGCGCCAAGCCTCTCGGTATCAAAGTTGTCGAAGTAGATATTAAGAGCAAAACCGATATCGCTGGACTTGATTACTTCGGCGTTCTTGTTCAATATCCAGATACCTTCGGGGAGATTAAGGATTACTCAGATTTAGCGGAGGCAGTTCATAGTAAAGACGCTTACTTAATTGCAGCGACTGATCTCTTAGCTCTCACTCTGTTGATGGCACCGGGGGAGTGGGGCGCCGATGTTGCCATTGGTAGTGCGCAACGCTTTGGTGTGCCGATGGGATTCGGTGGACCGCACGCCGGATTTATGTCAGTGCGTGCAGGTTTGGAACGTTCACTACCTGGGCGTTTGATTGGCCAGAGCGTTGATGTTCATGGCAATCCAGCATTTCGTTTAGCTCTACAGACTCGCGAACAACATATCCGCCGCGATAAAGCCACAAGCAATATCTGCACCGCCCAAGTTCTACTTGCCAATATGAGTGCGTTTTACGCAATGTGGCATGGGCCAGTTGGTCTCAAGAAGATCGCGAATCGCGTTCATAGCCTGACACATATTTTTGCAAGTGCACTAAAGGCAAAAGGTTTGGAAATTGGCAATCAAAACTACTTTGATACTCTGACGATTAGCGTAGATTCCGCGGAAATTATTTTAAAGAGCGCTGCGGATATGAAGATCAATCTGCGCAAGATCTCTCAGACTCAAGTAGGAGTTTCTTTTGATGAAACAACAACAGTTGATCTCATCAACCAACTTGCTTCGATCTTCGGAATTTCAATTGATCTTGCGGCGCAGGGGAGTGGTCTTCCTAGTTTTGCGATAAGACAGAGTTCATACCTGGCGCATCCAGTTTTCAACACCTATCACTCCGAAACTTCGATGATGCGTTACTTGCGCATGCTTTCCGATCGTGACCTTGCCTTAGATCGCACCATGATTCCGCTGGGTTCTTGCACCATGAAGCTAAATGCGGCAACCGAAATGGAAGCGGTTACTTGGCCAGAATTTTCAGCCCTGCATCCATTTGCACCAGCCGAGCAAAGTGCGGGCTCGCGTCGTATGATCAAGGAACTCTCTGATTGGCTAGTTGCTATAACCGGTTATGACGCGGTGTCGCTGCAACCAAACGCTGGAAGCCAAGGAGAGTTCGCTGGGCTGCTTGCGATTCGTAATTACCACGATTCACGTGGCGATAACCATCGCACTATTTGTTTAATTCCATCGAGTGCACATGGCACCAACGCGGCTAGCGCTGTTATGGCGGGCATGCAGGTTGTCGTTGTTTCTTGTGATGAATTCGGAAACGTTTCAGTTGCCGATATCAAAGATAAGATTGCCGAGCACGGCGCTAACCTCGCAGCGCTTATGGTTACTTATCCATCTACACATGGCGTATTCGAGTCAGCGATCGGTGAAATCTGCGAATTGGTACACAGCGCAGGTGGTCAGGTTTACGTTGATGGCGCAAATTTGAATGCACTAGTTGGTCTTGCTCAGCCTGGAAAATTTGGAGCAGATGTTTCGCACCTCAATCTCCATAAAACTTTCTGTATTCCTCATGGTGGTGGGGGACCAGGAGTTGGACCAGTTATTGCACGTGCACATTTAGCACCGTTCTTGCCCAATCATCCACTGGATGAAACCGCCGGTCCTGCAACTGGACCAGGTCCAATTTCCGCTGCGCCATTTGGTTCAGCAAGTATCTTGCCGATCTCTTGGAGTTACATCCGAATGATGGGGGGAGCAGGGTTAACACATGCCACTCAAGTTGCGATCTTGTCTGCAAATTACATGGCCAAGAAGCTAGCGCCTTATTATCCAATTCTTTATACGGCTGAAAGCGGTCTAATCGCTCACGAATGCATCCTCGATCTCCGTGAGATCACCAAAGTCAGCGGCGTAACAGTTGATGACATCGCAAAGCGTTTGATGGATTTCGGATTCCACGCACCAACAATGAGTTTCCCAGTTCCTGGCACCTTGATGATCGAACCAACTGAATCTGAAGATGTGCGCGAGATGGATCGCTTTATCAACGCCATGGTTGAGATCCATCGTGAGATTTCCGAGATAACAGTGGGCGCTATTGCGGTTGAAGATTCTGCGCTACGCCACGCACCTCATACAGCTGGCGCTGTCGTAGATAGCCAATGGGATCGTCGCTATTCACGCGAAATGGGAGCCTTTCCAGCGCCCGCTAGCGGCCTTATAAGCGGCGAACTGATCGGAACTGCCGGCAAGTATTGGCCAAGTGTCGGCCGTATTGATGGCGCCTATGGAGATCGCAACCTCGTTTGCTCATGTGCGCCGATCGAGTCTTACGCCTAAACCTTACGGGGCAGGGCTTATTTTGAGTTACTTAACATAATGTAACTTATCGGCGTTAGGTCTAAGCAGGCGTGAGATACCCCAACGGGTTGTCTGCAGTAACGCCTCAATAACTATCGCCTGAGACATCTTAGAGACGCCATTTATCCGCTCTACAAAGGTAATTGGAACTTCTTTTTTCTTGGCACCAGCAAGATGCGCAGCAAGTGCCATCTCGATTTGGTAGCAATAACCAGTTGCCTGCATATCGTTAAGTTTTAGCGCTTTAAGAAGTTCAACGCTGTAAACCCGGAAACCACCAGTTAAGTCATTTAACGGGATCCCAAGGGCCAACTTGGCATAGGCAGTACCAGCTCGCGATAGATATTGACGATGCTTTGGCCAATTAACGACCGATCCGCCAGGTATCCATCTAGTTCCGAGAACAATCAACTTTCCTGGCTCAATTGCTGCAATCATCTTCGCTAAATCGAGAACTCGGTGCGAACCGTCAGCATCCATAGTGATGACATGGGTGTAACTCGAATCCGCTAGAACTTGTACAAAACCTGCGCGATAAGCAGCACCTAAGCCGCCTTTACCGGGTCTGCGGAGAATAGATACCCAAGGTAGATGCAAATTATCGATAATATCTGCCGTGCCATCTGGGGAGTTATCGTCAATAACAATTACATCAAAATTATCTACTTTATTTGAGCGAAAATCTTTCAATTGATCTAAAAGTTCGACAATAGAAACTGCCTCGTTATATGTTGGAATCAGTAACGCAATCTTAATTGTCATCGAAACGCCCTCTTACGACTTCCGATAGCGAAGATGAGCGAAGAAAGTAGAACTAGAAGGGGAGCCACTCCCCCTAGACGATCGGCGAGCGTTTGATGGTTTGAAATTTTTAGATTACCCGATATCGAAGTAGAAACATTTTCGGCCGTCTGTGAGATCACTGCACCATTATTGTCGATAAAGGCGGAGATACCAACGGTTGAAACGCTGAGAATCTCGCGAGAATGTTCAACTGCACGGATCCTCGTAATGGCTAACTGCTGAGAGCTTTCCGGCGTATTGGCGAAGGTGGCGCTATTTGTTTGAACGATCAATGCACCTGCACCCTTCGCACTTTCGCGAACTAAACCATCATTGATAATCTCATAACAGATAATCGGAGCAACTTTCTTTCCAGAAATCATGTGAGGAACAAAGGCGTTACCCGGTTTGAAATCATTAACGGATTTTGCATATGGAGAGACAAACTCTGCAATCTTGCGCAGCGGCATGTATTCACCAAAAGGCGTTAAGTAGCGCTTGATATATGTCGATTGCACTTGTCCAGATGCGTTATACATAACCGAAGCATTCGCCGGAGATCCGCTCTCGGTAAGTACTACGCCAGCAATAAGTGGTGTATCAAGCTCTTGAACTAAGGTCTTGATATCTGCTAGAACTTCGGGATAGTTCCGCGGATCGATGTCGATCGCGTTCTCTGGCCAAACGACTGCATCGTACTTTTGCTTCACGAGTTCGCGAGTTGTGTCGCGATGGAGGTAGAAGACCGCTTTCGCCCGTGAATTGAATTCAAGACCAACTGAAGGCGTATTTCCCTGAATGGCTATTAAGGAGATCTTCTCTGATGAAGTTGGATTGTTTGGTAAAAGAGTAGCAATGAGAAAAGTGAGTGCTACAAGAGCGATTGACCGAACCTTAAGGCGATGCAAAGCCAGCGCAGAGAGCAGGGTCGTAAAGCTAAGTAGCAGTACTCCCCCAATGGAAACTAGTGGCAGAAGCGGAGAGTCAACTTGGCTAAAAGCGATTCTCGTCCAGGCAAAACCACCAAAAGGAAAGCGCGCTCTAAGTTCTTCGCAAAGTAAGAAGGCAAGAACAACCCAGCGTAGTGAACTTGTTTTTCGGTAAACCCATCCAACCGGAAGATAGAAAGCGGCTTGCAACAAAGTTAACAGAAGCCAAGGCAGCGCTCCGACGTACTTACTGCTCCAATGAAGAACTATCCCGTTAAGAATTGCGCCAAAGATAAATGAGGCTAAGACAGGTCTTTTACTGTTCGATAATCGATTAAAGAAGAGCGCATAGCCAACGAGCGCGAGATACCAAAGCCCTATCGGCTCAAATGCTGCACTTACCAGTAGTGCAGAAAGTAACAAGATCACCATTTGAGTGCAGTGATCAACCGATCAACGCTGGCACCGAGTCCGTAGCGTTCTTTGATCTCATAGATCTTTGAAAGATCATCTGGTTTCTTAGGCATCGAGATATCAAGCTTAGGAAGGGCAACATCTCTTGCGCAATTAACCAAAGTGGGTGCGATTTTCAAATAATCTGCGCCCTCAATTATCTTCTTAGCAAGGGCTGGTTTAAGAGCTGGATGGGCATCGCGAGCTCCTTGCTGTGCCTCGGCAACGTCTGCAAAGTTATTGGCTATTAGCGCTGCACCTTTCTCGCCGATTCCCTTTACGCCAGGCAGTCCATCTGAAGGATCGCCTCTAAACATCGCAAATAGGGCGTAGCGATCGCCGGGAATCGCATATTTGCGAGATATCCAGGCTTTATCAACGAGATCATGTTGAGATAAACCCTTTGCTAAATAAACAACTTTTACATCTCGTTTATCATCGACTAACTGAAAGAGATCTCGATCTCCAGTAACAATTCGAGTTGGCCCAGGTTCTTTAACTGCAAAAGTTGCCATGACATCATCGGCTTCATAGTCATCTACACCGACCATTGGAATTCCAAACTCGTCTAAGAGATCAAGCAAGATAGGAATCTGCGGGGTTAGTAGATCAGGTTCTTCTTCGCCTTCACCATCTTCTTCAAGGCGGTTAGCTTTGTAATCAGGAAAAATATCTACTCGCCAAGATGGTCGCCAATCTCCTTCAATACAAGCGACAATTCGATTTGGTGAGTACATTCCAATTAGACGCGCCGTCATATCTAAGTAGCCGCGTATCGCATTGACGGGAGTCCCATCGGGGGCCAACAAAGTATCTGGCATTCCGTAGTAAGCGCGATACCAAAGAGATGCGCTATCAAGGAGCATTAAAGTCATAGGTCATCCACCATATATGAAACTACGCCGCGATCTAAACGCTTGATCGCCTCTCGACAAACCGGGCGCAACTTCTCGCTAGCTCCCGCAATCTGCATCAGTAGATCCATCAACTGTTTGGCCGAGCGAACAAAATCTCCAACCGACATTTCCGATCCCTTAAGCACGTTAGTCAATGAATTTCCTTGCGCCCAGCGGTAAGAGATATATGCAAATCCGAAATCTGGTTCTTTCTGGGTTTTAACATCGAATTCATTCTCGATATCTTCAAGCTTTGCCCAAAGTTTGGTGATCTCAACTAGCGCGTTGGAGACGTTCTGGTGCGGCATCTTCGGTGCATACTCATCGCGAGATCTTGACTGAAAAATCATGCACGAGACAACAGATAGAAGTTCCGGAGCCGATAACTCATCGAGAATTCCATTACGTATTGTTTCAGTCAGAAGAAGATCGGACTCTGCATAAATCTTCGCCAGGATTTTGCCTTGTGGTAGCGGCTTCTCCCCCTCGATATAGCCAAGATGGGTCAGAACATCACAGATGCGATCAAAGGTCTTAGCGATGACGTGGGTGCGGTTCTCAACTCTTCCCCGCAAACCTTCTGACTCGCGGTGTAAGCGCTCGGCGCGCTCGGCAAAGCGAGCATGGGTCTCGCGATCATTGCACGAATGGCATGGATGAGATCGTGTGCTGCGACGCAGACCATCTATCTCATTCTCCATATGCTGACGTTGGCGATTATCAAAGGTTCTGCGCCCATCGCGCTTGGAGAGTAACTTCTCTAACTCTTTTATCTCACTTCGTAATCGCGCGTAACTAGCGAAGTCACCCAAGTGACATTCAGCGCTAGCCATCAACTCCATGCGCGCACTTTCATTCTTCTTAATCTGTTTAACCAATCCAACTACAGCTCGGTCTGCCTGGAACTGCGCAAACGAAGATTCCAAACTCCCGTGGGCTCGCTCGCGACCAAAACGCGCAATTAAATTGATAGCCATGTTGTAAGTAGGCGTAAATGAAGATCGCAATGGATAGGTTCTGGTCGAAGCCAAGCTCGCAGCCATCGCCGAGTCGACAGTTGGAGACCATTGCACAACGGCATTTCCCTCAATGTCGATTCCACGTCTACCGGCACGGCCGGTTAACTGTGTGTACTCACCTGGAGTAATAGGAACATGTGCTTCACCGTTCCACTTGGTTAACTTCTCGAGAACTACCGTGCGCGCTGGCATGTTGATTCCGAGAGCAAGAGTTTCGGTGGCGAAGACTGCTTTAACTAATCCGCGTTGAAAGAGATCTTCGATTGCGTTCTTAAATGAGGGAAGCAATCCCGCGTGATGTGCTGCGATACCACGTTCTAAGGCAGTTATCCACTCTCGATACCCAAGAACTTCAAGGTCCTCTTCAGGTAAGTTCGCGGTGTATCGCTCGGCGGTCTTAAGAATCTCGGCGCGTTCTTCTGTATTCGTTAACTTTATTCCGGCTGCTAAACATTGTTTGACCGCAGCATCACATCCCATGCGAGAGAAAATAAACGTAATTGCCGGCAGTAAGTTTTCGCGCTGCAATTTCTCAATTATCTCAGGGCGAGAAAGTCTTGATTCAGATGCGCCCCACTGTTCCCGCCGGTGACGAGGAATCTTTACCTTGCGCATCGCCTCGCGCTCGGCCGCCAAGATTTCAGGGTTGACTTTGCCAGGGCTCGAGAACAAGTCGATCAAAGATGAGTTGATCAGAATATGTTGGTAGAGCGGGATCGGACGGTGTTCGCTCAAGATGACATGGGTTTCCCCACGAACCTCACCCAGCCACTCCCCAAACTCTTCAGCGTTGGAAACGGTGGCGGAGAGCGAAATGACCTGAACCGACTCCATCAAGTGGATTAAAACTTCTTCCCAAACCGCACCGCGGAATTTATCGGCGAGGTAGTGCACCTCATCCATAACTACTGAACCCAGGTTGGTGAGCGTTGAAGAGCCGGCATAGAGCATGTTGCGCAGAACTTCAGTGGTCATGACCAAGATATCGGCTTCGGAATTAATGTTGGTATCACCCGTTAATAGCCCAACCCGATCTTCACCGAAGCGATCTACAAACTCTTGGAATTTTTGATTTGAAAGAGCCTTGATCGGTGTTGTGTAAAAACATTTTTTGCCATTGCGTAGCGCTAGGAATGCGGCAAACTCTCCGACCACCGTCTTTCCGGCACCGGTTGGAGCGGCAACCAAAACTCCATGGCCGCTCTCAACTGCATGGCAGGCCTGAATCTGAAAGTCATCAAACGGGAACTTTGATTCAGCCAGAAACTCCTCAGTTACAGCGTGCTGACTTCGACTCTTTGCAGCGGCGAATCTTTCAGCAGGCGTACTCACGGGGTCCACGATAGTCCAGCACCTGCCATACATTCAGCACGAACTGGCAATCCTCCGATTCGCTCCCCATCGGCATATGCAACTGCCGAAGATGAGATTGAGACGCGAGAACTTCGATAAATGCGCACTTGCGGGTGGCCGATATGGGCGCCCTTAAATACCTTTGGAAATACCTTGATAAATTCCGGCTTGCTAACAGGATGCAAGATCATCACATCAAATAGACCATCGGTCATGGAAGCATCGGGGCAGACCTGCATTCCTCCCCCATAACTTTTGCCATTGGCGACGGCGATCAACATCGCCTCAACTTGGAGTAACTGGGTATCTAACTCAATTGTGTAAGAAATTGGCGCAAATCTTGGCAACTCCATTGCAATAGCTAGGTTGTACTTCATCGGACCTTTTGGCCAATTCATGGTGTTAGCTCGCTCGTTGACCACCGAATCAAAACCAGTCGAGAGAATTGCACCAAACCATTCCGAGTCAACCATTCCGAGGTCAATCGGAGTTGGTTTAGTTGTCGTCACATAATCCAACTGATTAGTAATTGAATCGAGCTTCCACCCCATGGATCGAAATAAATCGTTGCCGGTACCTGCAGGAATAACTGTGAATGGGATACGTCTTGGTGCCACAATCTGCAGAACCAGATGAGCCAGTCCATCGCCTCCGACTGCGACTACTCCTTCGCAACCTTGGCCCTCTGGAAGATCTAGAAAGTTCTGCAAGTTAACTTTTAACTTTGCGGCGGATGTCGCAGTGATAATGGTGTATTCAGCACCAAGTTTTGCGAAGTATCCAGCTACTTCTCTACCTAGCGTGGCTCCCTTTCCTCCCCCGGAAACAGGGTTGATAACGATCGCCCACACAATTTAAACCAGCGGAATAACTTTTTTAGCGCGGCGTTTATCGTTCCAGAGCGCGAAGAGCCCCGAAAGTAAATAGAGAATTATCAGCGGGATTGCAAGGAGTATCATCGAAAGGGGATCTGCACTTGGAGAAAATCCTGCAACAAAGAGAACAATGCAGAAGACCCAAATTCTCCAAGGTCTCAGAATCGCAACGCCACTTAAGAAGCCAATCAAGTTAAAGGTAACTAGGAAAACCGGCAATTCAAAAGCCAAACCAAAGACCAAAATCGTTCGCATAACGAAATCGAGATAATCGTCAAACTTTACTAAGTTGTTAAGCGCATCTGGGGTGAAGCCAAAGAGAACCTTTATAGCCAGCGGAAGAATCGCATAGCCAAGAAAAGTTCCGGCAGCGAAGAACGGAGTAGCAGCAACGAAGAAAAAGACGGAGTTACGCTTCTCTTTACGGTGAAGTGCCGGTGCTATAAATGCCCATAACTGGTAGAGCCAAAAGGGCGCTGCAATTATCAATCCTGTTAACAGCGCTACTTTTATCTGAAGGTTAAGCGGGCCCAGAACTCCGCTGATGTATAGCGAACCGCAAGTGTCAGATCCAGTTCTCTGGGCAAGCGCTAAATCACAAACTGGTTCAGCTAACTTAGCGATTATCTCGTTATAAAAGAACCATCCAATTAGGGCGGCCAAAAGGATTACCGAAACAGAACGAACGATCCGCTTTCTGAACTCGCGCAGATGCTCCAATAAGGGCATGCGACCCGACTCTGCACCAGCCATCATGAGCCTAGTAGAGCCTGTCCTAGTTACTTAATGGATTACTTATTTGTTGAATCGTCGTCGTTCTTCTTTTCATCCGCATCGTTCTTCATCTCACTCTTGAAGATGCGAAGTGATTGACCTAAGGAGCGCGCTGAATCAGGCAGGCGCTTGGCACCAAAGAGAACGATAAAGACTAAAAGGACAAGAAGGAGGTGACTTGGTTGCGCTAAATTCATAGGCACAAGATATCGCATCTGCCCCATTGAGCGCAGGTTCACCTAGGAAGAGAAATGCGGGTTCTTATAAAGTTCCAAGGTTGCCTGCGCCTTCGCGCCTACGGTTTTGGCCAGTTCTGCTGGCTCTGTGATCTCGGTATTTGCCAGCGTGCTCATAAAGTTTCGAACCAACCAATCTTGGCTAAATGAGGTGACCTCAACTGTGATCCCTTTGCTCGAACTCAAACCAGGTGAGGTGGCTATATCGGTGTCTAAACGAAACCTTTCAAAAGTTGTTCTTAAACGAGCATCAACTCTGCACTTAGCACGAAAAAGTTCTTCACTCTCCTTCTTAGAGTTTGAAATTACTTCACTTGAATCAAGAAGATCCGCTTTCTTAACATTATCAAGACGGAAGGTGCGAAATCCTTTGGCGGTCCTGCAGTAGGCCATCAGTACTTCAACTCCCCTATCTTCACCCAGTTCAAGCGGGGTAATGGCTCTTGTCGTAATCTGATCTCGAATCAGTGAGTGATATTCAATCTCCAGGTTTCTACGTTCCTTGAGCGATCTTAAGATTATTGCTCGATGGCTGCTATCTACCGTCGGAGTAACCTGTGCAATATCGCCGATTAGCGATTTGATTTTTCCTTGAAGTGATCCGATAGCAAGTGAAAGATCTTCCCGATCCTTTGAGAGAGTCTCCTTGAGGAAATCTAAGCCGATAGCGATAACTACCAGTTCTTCCTTCGTCAACAGACGTACTTTCTGAAGAATTTCAGCGTTACGGATTGAAACGTAGCCAGATTCAAAGTAGAGATCAATTAATTCAAGCGGCGTATATCCCGGAAGACCGCACATCCAAAGAGTGTTGAGATCATCCAGAAGTTCTTCAGTTGTAACCGCGAACTCTCTAGCAAGATCTTTAATGGCTATGCCCTGATGCGTGGCTATAAATGGAACAAGATCAAGGAGCCGAGCTGTTTTTGCAATCGGAGAAGTGGCCTGCTTAGCCATAACGCTTTACCCCGAGTTCCAACCGCTTTACGATTTCGTCGCGAACATCCTTTGGCGAGATAACAATCGCATCATCACCATACCAAAGGAGTTCTTCGATAAATCGCTCTTTGTCTCGGAAACTCAACTCGACTTTATCCCAACCGGCAACATCACTTTTAGTCGATGAAGATACAGATCGGGAGCGAAGGGCTATCGCTCTTCCGGCTCGGAGATAGATAACTGCCTTACTCACCTCATCTACATTTGAGCTTAGACTGGCGAGATCGAAGTTGTTCTCTACTTCGAAAGATCCCGTCTTTCCTTCCGGAGATATATCTCCTGAAATGCGGTCGATGCGGAAACTTCTGATTCCTAGCTTTTCCAGATCCATGCCATACAAATACCAATGTCCAAAACGCGATGTGACTGCATATGGTGCGATCTTTCGATCCTGTTCTGCTAACTCTTCGCTCAAGTATTTAAATGTGATCTTCTGTCGAGAAGTAATCGCGCCGATTGCAATTTGCAAGTTTTTATCGCGAATATTTGCGTGTGGCGCAAGGTCAGGAACCGATTCGATATCAGATTCAATTCCGATGGCGTGTAGTTTTCTTAGTGCGGTTAGAGCAGATCCATCTAACGCGGCACCGCGCCATGCTTCCGCAGCCAGTGATAGAAGTGAGATTTCTTGG
This sequence comes from Actinomycetota bacterium, assembly GCA_041158325.1. Classification (GTDB taxonomy): domain Bacteria; phylum Actinomycetota; class Actinomycetes; order Nanopelagicales; family Nanopelagicaceae; genus Planktophila. The sequence goes on from JBEBBQ010000033.1 coordinate 20,186, forward strand.
CTGGTTACTTCGCCTAATTGAAATTGATAACGATCTGGCTTGATTCGATAACCCGCCTCATCTTCAAAGAGTGGGTCGAAGGAACCGACCTCAATCTCGATGCCCAGATTACGCAGATCATCTTTATCTCTTTCGAACATCCGTTCTTTACTTTCTGCGGTTCCTTCGTATCCATCTACTGTTCGAAAGATCTCAGATTTAGTTATATATCTCTTGGTGGCTAATAGTGCGATAGTTAAGTTAACTAAACGCTCAGTCTTCCGCGACACCGTAAGAGCCTTTCGCGGGACGACGACGACGCGCTAGTACTTCCACACCCGGTGCCATGCGACGCGAAAAGATTAGGAAGCCGGTGTGACCGATCATTCTCTGCTGCGGACGCACTGCCAAACCTTCATGGTGCCAACCTCGGACCATGCTTTCGAAACTCTCTGGCTCGGTGAAATGTCCGTCATTTTTCAAGGCTTCGGCCGTTGTAGATAGTTGAGTGGTAGTTGCGACATAAGCCATGAAGACTCCCCCAGGTCGCAGAACCTTCGCCGCCATCTCTACACACTCCCAAGGTGCAAGCATGTCGAGGATGACGCGATCGTACTCGTGGTCGAACTCTTGGTCTTGGACCGAACCAATTGCTAGCGACCAGTTTGCGGGTCGCCCCCCAAAGTAATTCTCGATATTTGATGTTGCATTCGAAGCAAATTCTTCACGACGTTCTACTGAATGTACTGAACCTGTTGGTCCTACGGCGCGAAGCAGAGAGAGTGTAAGCGCTCCACTTCCTACTCCGGCTTCGAGAACTCGAGCTCCAGGAAAGATATCGGCGAATCCAACAATTAAGGCGGAGTCTTTAGGATAAACAATCGTTGCCCCACGAGGCATGGATAGAACGTAATCGGTAAGCAACGGGATAAAGGCCGTGAACTTTAAACCTGCACTGGTGCTAACAACTGAACCTTCAGGAAGACCGATTAGATCATCGTGAACAATCCAACCTTTATGGGTGTGCCACTCTTTACCTGGAGTAATAGTGATGCTGTAGATCTTTCCCTTTTGATCGGTGAGTTGAACTCGATCGCCAGCGACAAAACGTCCACGATTGGCGCCTATATTGGCGGAGTTCTCATTAGCGTTAGACACGGGAGCATCTTAGGCGCAAAGCACGATCGAACGGGTATCTTCCTTCATTATGAGCCAGTTAAGACTCTCCCCCAGCCGTATAAGCGACTTTAACAATTGTCCACAGCTCTACAAATATCGCACCATCGACCTATTGCCCGAACCACCAAGTATCGATGCCGAACGCGGAACGTTAATTCATACGGTGCTGGAAGATCTATTTGAGATCCCTGCATCGGAGCGAACAATCACTAACGCTGCACAAATGTTGCCTGAGAGATGGCAGGCGCAGATTGAGGAGAAGCCCGCTATAAAGGAGTTAGTTCTAGATTCTGGCGCCTGGTTTAAGCGCGCTGAAGAATTGCTTGGAAATTACTTTACTTTAGAGAATCCAACTCTCTTCGAGCCAACGTATCGCGAACTTCATTTAGAGATGGATCTTTCTCCAGAACTTTATCTTCACGGATATGTAGATCGCTTAGATGTAGCACCTACCGGTGAGGTTCGTATCGTTGACTACAAAACAGGAAAATCACCCAAACCCGGCTGGGAAGATAAGGCCTTCTTCCAACTTCGAGTCTACGCACTTTTATATTGGAAGAATAACGGCGTTATCCCGAAATTACTGCAATTAATTTATATGGGTGATACCCGTTTGATTAAGAGCACACCTACTGAGAAAGATTTGGCTAAGACCGAGCAGATACTCTTTGATGTTGCCGCAGATATCCTTCGAGCGATTGAGCGCAATGAGTTTCGGCCACGCCCGTCGAAGTTATGTGATTGGTGTTTCTTTAAGGCTATCTGCCCAGCTCACGTTGGTTAATCTTTGACCATCTTTCTAGATCGGCCGTCGTAATATCTTCAAACGAAGAGATCACTTTCAACCGTGGCTGCTCTTGTACTTCCACATAATGAGGAACTGCAACCACAAAAGCACCGCTAGCGACAGCAGCTGTTATTCCGGTTGGTGAATCTTCAAAGATAAGAGATTGCGCGATATCAACGCCAAGTAATTTAGCGGCGTGCAGATAGGGATCCGGAAAAGGTTTGGTTCGTTCTATATCACCCGCACCGACCGTTACATCAAAATACTTTTCACTCATTCCGCGTAGTACGCCATCAACGATGGGACGCGGGCTTGCCGAAACCAACCCTTGCTTCGTGCCCGAAAGATGAATCACCTTTGAGATTTCTAGGGCTCCCGGCATGAGCGGCACTTTCTTGGAAAGACGTTCTGTCATCTCCGAAATAATCATCTCTCCTAATTGCGCCGGTGATTTTCGTGCTTCTAGGCAGTTAGACATGTACTCAGCGACGCGACTTAACGGACCGCCAAGACAATGCAATTGATCTTCTGGTTTCCAGTCATAACCGTTCTCACGCATCATGACCGTTTCGGCTTCATGCCACTGCGGCTCGGAATCGAGAAAGAGTCCGTCCATGTCGAAGAAAACTGCTTGAAAACTCAATTCGCGTTGAAGTATTTCGCCTCAGGGTGGTGAACGATGATCGCAGAGGTACTTTGTTCTGGATGTAGCTGGAACTCTTCCGATAGTTCGACACCAATTCGACCTGGTTCGAGCAATCCGCATAGTTCAACTTGTTGCTCGATGTTAGGACAGGCAGGATAACCAAAAGAATATCTAGATCCACGATAGCCCTGATCAAGAATTCCCTGCAGATCTGGGGCATCGTCGCCACGGACATG
>JBEBBQ010000034.1:0-6240 GCA_041158325.1 Actinomycetota bacterium
CGCAGGCGCCATCAATTTCGCGCCCACGCGTATCGCGCACCGTGACTGGGACCCCATAGTTTTCCAGGATTCTCACAAACTCTTCTTCATCTTCGCGGCGCGATGCGGTCCATTTCGATCCGGGGGTTGGGTTAAGTGGAATCAGGTTCACGTGGGCGTTGCGGCTCTTTAGCAAACGTCCCAATAAATCTGCGCGCCAGGATTGATCGTTAATGTCACGGATTAGCGCATACTCGATTGAATAGCGGCGCCCGGTCTTCTTTTCATAATCATCAGCTGCCGCCAAAACTTCGCGCACTTTAAAGCGGGAGTTAATTGGAACCAACGAATCGCGGAGTTCATCATCTGGGGTGTGCAAGGAAACAGCCAAGGTGCAGTTGATTCCTTCATCCATAAGCTTTTCAATTCCGTTTACCAAGCCAACTGTTGAGACAGTTACGGAACGAGCCGAAATTCCCAGACCATCAGGATTTGAATCTGTGATGTTTCGAAGAGTACGGACAACCGCGTTGTAGTTAGCGAGCGGTTCGCCCATTCCCATAAAGACGATATTTGATAACCGGGCTTCTCCCCCAGGAAGTTCGCCATTGGCACAGGCACGAGCTGCCGCGACGATCTGTTCAGTTATCTCACCAGCGGTTAAGTTGCGCGTGAGGCCCGCTTGACCGGTGGCACAGAATGGGCAGTTCATACCGCATCCTGCTTGTGATGAAATACAAACAGTGACTCGATCTGTGTAACGCATCAAAACCGATTCAACTAAAACGCCATCGTGCAACTTCCATAAATCTTTACGGGTCATTCCGTTATCTGTGGTGCGCGAAGTCACTAGCTCAATCAACTTTGGCGTTAACGCATCAGCGATTGACTGACGCTCCGCTGCTGGGATATCGGTCCACTCTTCAGGGTTATTTGATAGATGTGAGAAATAGTGAGTTGCAACTTGCGACGCGCGGAAAGGTTGCAAGCCAAGTTCTTTCGCCCAGATCTTTCGATCAGCGGGTGAAAGATCTGCTAAATGTTTCGGTGCTTTTTTGCGTTGTGGCGGCTCATCAAAGACCAACTTTATTTCATTCATAGATAACGTTTCACAAGTTCCAACGCCAGCCAAAGCGCCGGTGCGGAGAGCAGTACTGAATCTAGTCGATCCAAAATTCCACCATGTCCAGGAAGAAGATTGCCCATATCCTTTAGAGATAAATCGCGCTTTATGGCGCTTTCAATTAGATCTCCAGATGTTGCAGTGAAAACGGTCATTAACCCTGCGATTACTCCAATGTGCCAATCGAGATCAAGAATGTAATGGAAGGTAAGTGCACCGCCTATTGGAGTAAAAATGATTGATCCGACTAAGCCTTCCCATGATTTCTTGGGGCTAATCTTTGGCGCCAAGGGATGCTTGCCAACTAAAACGCCAACAAAATAACCAAAGGTGTCATTGCACCCAACTAAAACTACAAATGTCATTACTTGGGCGAGCCCATTTTCTGGGCGGGCTAAAAGAATTATGAATCCAGCCAAGAAAGGTAGATAGATTAAAGCTAAAGATGTAGCAGTTGCCTTAGCTACAAATTGTTCCGGACCTTCGCGAAGCAACCAGATCAGAAGACAAGGAAATGCAATTGCAGTTGCTATGGCAAGCCCTGCTACTCCCCCAACCCAACTCGCATAACTAAGGCCGATCGTAGCTAAGGAGAGAGCTTTAAAGGAGATTGCGATATTGCTAGTTGATAACGCCTTACGCATTTCGCGTAGCCCGAGAATCACAGCCACGGTTACTACGCCAGCGAAAATGATTCGCTCAAATGCAAGTGCAAACCAAACTAGTGCAACAAGAAATAGAGAAACCGCAATTGATGGAAGTAGCTTTCTTCCAGCGCGCTTATTAATAGCCTCGTTGATCGAATGTAGGTCTGACACTTTTTGGTTTGGAGAGCTTCTAGACTTCTAGAAGCTCTGCCTCCTTATGCTTTAGGAGGTCATCGATCTTGGCAACGTGTTCGGAAGTTACCTTTTCAAGTTCTTTTTCTCCACGAGCTAGATCATCTTTTCCGATATCCCCATCTTTTTCGAGCTTTTCCATAAGTTCTTTTGCGGCACGACGGATATTGCGGATCGAGACCTTCGAATCTTCCGCCTTTCCTTTCGCCACTTTGATGTAATCCTTGCGGCGTTCTTCCGAAAGCTGCGGCAGAGCAACTCGAATAACCACGCCATCGTTGCCAGGATTTACTCCTAGATCTGATTCGCGGATCGCCTTTTCAATACTCGCCATTGCACCTTTATCAAATGGCGAAACAATCGCTAAACGCGCCTCTGGGACTTGAATTGAAGCTAGTTGTGAAAGCGGTGTGTAAGTACCGTAGTAATCAACCATGATCTTATTGAAGAGCGCAGGATGAGCGCGGCCGGTGCGAATTGTTGCAAAATCATCTTTAGCAACTTCGACAGCCTTATCCATCTTGCTCTGCGCATCGGCTAGAGCACTTGCTACATCTGCCATTTTCTTGCTCCTCTAATAGGTAAAGCTATTGGGAAAATTAAGAAACTAAAGTGCCGATCTTTTCACCACGCACTGCGCGTGCGATATTGCCTTTAGCCATCAGATCGAAGACGATAATTGGCAACTTGTTCTCGCGGCAGAGGCTAAAGGCGGCGGCATCTGCCACTGCCAGTGATTGAGAAAGAACTTCGTTATAGGAAATCTCGTCGAACTTAGTTGCAGATTTATCTTTCTTTGGATCTGCGCTGTAAACGCCATCAACGCCGCTCTTGGCAAGTAGAAGCGCTTCCGATCCGATTTCCAACGCGCGTTGTGCTGCAACTGTATCGGTTGTAAAGAATGGCATTCCGGCACCTGCGCCGAAAATAACTACGCGACCTTTTTCAAGGTGGCGAATGGCGCGACGTGGAATGTAAGGCTCGGCAACTTGGCCCATGGTGATCGCAGTTTGCACGCGAGTGTCGACGCCTTCTTTTTCTAGAAAATCTTGGAGCGCAAGACAGTTCATAACCGTTCCGAGCATTCCCATGTAGTCCGCGCGTGCACGGTCCATGCCGACTTGCTGTAGTTCTGCACCGCGGAAGTAATTACCGCCACCGACAACAACTGCCATCTGAACGCCAGTTTTTACAACATCTTTAATCTGCTTTGCGACATCGCGCATTACATCGATATCTACGCCGATGCCTTTTTCTCCCCCGAAAACTTCTCCGGAAAGTTTAAGGAGCACCCGCCGATACGTTCCTCTTGTACCGGGCATGGGTGCTCCTTTTCTAAAGTGTCGTTCTGGCTAGTTTACTGACCTACGCGGAAACGGTGGAATGCCTTGACGGCGGTTCCTGCCTCATCGAGGATCTGCTTCACAGTCTTCTTCGCATCCTTTGCGAAAGCCTGCTCAATTAGCGAGACTTCCTTCACAAAGCCGGTTACGCGGCCTTCGATGATCTTAGAAAGTGACGCCTCTGGCTTGCCTTCTTCACGGGCTGTTTCTTCTGCAATACGACGCTCATTTTCAATGAGGTCTGCAGGAACATCTTCGCGATTTACGAACTTAGGTGCGAACGCTGCGATGTGCTGCGCAATATCTTTACCAACTTCAGCTGCTTCCTTAGCAAGCGAAACAAGAACGCCAACCTGAGGCGGAAGATCTGGTGAAGTCTTGTGTAGGTAGAGTCCAACTGGGCCATCTACTACAGCAACATTGCGAATTTCGATCTTCTCGCCCATAGTTGCATTGCCTTCATCAATAACTGCTTGCACAGTCTTTCCGTTAACCATTGTTGAAGCAAGGAATGCTTCAACTGTTGGAGTCTTTGAGGCAAGTAGGTGATCAACCAGTTCATCGCCAAGTGCGACGAAACGTTCGCCCTTTGCAACGAAGTCAGTTTCGCAGTTGAGCTCGAGCATTACACCGAGATCTCCTGAAACCTTTGCAACAACGAGACCATTTGAAGTCAAGCGACCTTCGCGCTTGGTAACTCCCTTAAGTCCTTTTACTCGAATGATGTCGAGGGCTTTGTTGTAATCGCCATCTGCTTCATCGAGCGCCTTCTTGCAATCGAGCATTCCTGCTGCAGTTGCTTCGCGAAGACGTTTTACATCATCTGCTGAATAGTTAGCCAATTTACTTATGCCTCCGGTGTTGTTGGTGCTGCTTCAAGTAACTCTTTTTCAAGTGCTTCAGTTGCCGCGTTCTTTGCAGCATCAGGAGCCGGTGCATTCGCTGTACGAGCCTTCATGCCCTCAACAATTGCATCGGTGATAACGCGAGTTAGTAGACCGATTGAACGGATCGCATCGTCGTTACCTGGAATCTTGTAATCAACTTCATCTGGATCACAGTTTGTATCCAAGATTGCAATTACAGGAATACCTAGCTTCTTCGCCTCTTGAACAGCGAGGTGCTCTTTCTTGGTATCGACAACCCAGATTGCTGAAGGCAACTTGGTCATGTGACGGATACCGTCGAGGTTCTTAAACAGCTTTTCGCGCTCACGACGAAGAACAAGAAGTTCTTTCTTAGTAAGCAAAAGGTCATTTGCGTTCTCAAGAGCTTCGAGCTCCTTGAGGCGCTGAATGCGCTTGTAAACAGTTGGGAAGTTAGTAAGCATTCCACCTAACCAGCGCTCGGTGACGGTTGGCATTCCAACGCGAGCAGCCTGCTGCATGATCGGTTCGTGTGCTTGCTTCTTTGTTCCAACGAATAGAACGTGTCCGCCCTTTGCGACGGTGTCCTTTACGAATTCATATGCTTGATCGATAAGTGCAAGTGATTGCTGGATATCGATGATGTAGATGCCGTTGCGCTCAGTGAAAATAAAGCGCTTCATCTTTGGGTTCCAGCGACGTGTCTGATGTCCGAAGTGGACTCCACTGTCGAGAAGTTCTCGCATTGTTACAACTGCCATGGCAGCGTTCTCCTTCTTAGGTTTTTGCGCATAGCGCAATAAACCTGCTCGGTTAATGGTTTAACAATTTGTTAAACCCGTCGCACCTACAACGCCGACCAACCTTTGAAACTAAATTTCTCAAGTTGGACCGAAGTGGCTTGTATTCCCTGCGAAGCAGTTCATACATAAGTGCTGAGATGTCACCAGATCGCTCTGATGCAGGGGAAATCTTACCTGCCGGGAAGGGGTGCTAAATCCACACCTCGATCTCTAGCTACGCGCGGGGGTGGGCTTGCTTAAAGGCTTTTTGAAGTCTTTCTGTAGAAACGTGGGTATAGATCTGAGTTGTGGCAAGGGAGGCATGTCCCAAGATTTCTTGCACGGTACGAAGGTCTGCTCCGCCTTCCAGTAAATGTGTTGCCGCCGAATGTCGAAGCGCGTGCGGTCCTAATTTCACTGCACCTTCTAAAGCTTCAAGTGCGTGATAGACAACGGTGCGAACAGTGCGTTGATCAATTCTTTTTCCGCGCGCACCTAAGAAAACCGCACGATCTGATTTATCACCGGCTAATGAAGGACGTCCTTCCTTTAACCACCTATCAAGTGCGCGCATCGCCGGATTTCCGAGCGGGATTGAGCGCTCTTTATTTCCTTTGCCTACAACACGAATTGTGTTTCGCTCGTAGTCAATATCTTGCAAATCGAGCCCGCAGAGTTCGGATACACGGGCACCGCTGGCGTATAAAACTTCAACCATTGCACAATCGCGTTTGGCGAGTGGTCCATCTTCTTCGGCAACTCGCGATGCCAACGCATCCATCGCAAGTCCGGTATCAGCAACGTTCAATACCTCTGGCAAAGTGCGTGGGCCTTTTGGAGTTGCCAGAGTTGCACCGACATCTTTGGCAAGATATCCCTTCTTCGTCGCCCACTTTGTAAATAGACGAATTGAAACCGCGCGACGGGAAAGCGTGGTGCGCGCTCCCCCTTTAACTTGCTGATTAGCTAGCCACGAGCGGATATGCGAAAGCTCGAGCTTTGAAAAGTCAGTTATATCTAACTTTTCAAGATGTTCGAAGAAGGAATCCAGATCGCCTAGATAGGCACGGATTGTATGGACGGAGAGATTGCGCTCAGCTTCGAGATACTTGAGAAAGGCGTCGCGAATTTCGTTAAATGCAACGCTTCCCATGCGTTAAAGGTTACTCGGGTTTGCGACCTTGGCGCAGTAAGCCAAAGGTAACTGCATCTTCAAGTGCCATGGCAGATGCGGCTATGACGTTTTCGTGAACACCGACGGTATTCCATTCACCTTTGCCATCTGATGTTTCCACGAGTACGCGAGTG
>JBEBBQ010000035.1:0-3436 GCA_041158325.1 Actinomycetota bacterium
TGTCTGCAGCAACTCGCGCTCGACGTTTAGACGCCAGCGCTGAAATTATCGTTCTTGAAAAGAGCGGCCACGTTTCATATGCAAACTGCGGCCTTCCATATTACGTAGGTGGAGTTATTGAAGAAGAGAAAGACTTGCTTCTTCAAACTCCAGAAAGCTTGCATGCGCGCTTTCGTTTAGATGTTCGTATCTCCAGCGAAGTTATCGCTATAAATCGAGTCAATAAGACGGTATCAGTTCGCAATCTGCTCACTAAGGAACTTTCTGAGATTAGCTACGACAAATTAATTCTCAGTCCAGGTGCTTCACCGATTGTGCCGCCAATCCCTGGTGTCGAGCGCGCCATGACTCTGCGCACCGTTGAAGATGTAGAGCGCATAACCAACCGAGTTAACGAAAAGCCGGCAAACGCTGTAGTTATCGGCGGTGGATTCATTGGCGTAGAGATCGCCGAAAACTTAATTCATCGTGGAATAAAGACTGCTCTAGTTGAAGCAATGCCACAGGTTCTTGCACCGCTTGATCCAGAGATGGCATCACTTGTTGCGAAGGAAATGGCTCTTCAAGGTGTAGAACTTCATCTTGCAGACGGTGTTTCAACAATTGATCCGAAAACGGTAACTCTCACAAGTGGTGCGGTTTTGCCTGCGGATTTAGTGATCCTTGCAATCGGCGTTCGTCCAGATACATCTCTGGCAAAAGCAGCGGATATCAAGGTTGGTACACGTGGCGGGATTGAAGTTGATGACTTTAATCGAACTAGCGATCCCGATATCTACGCGGTTGGTGATGCTGCTGAAAAAGTTGATGCCCTTGATGGCGAGGCAACCCTTGTTCCACTCGCTAACTTGGCCAATCGCCACGGACGCGTTGCAGCTGACCACATTTCAGGGTTAATTACACGTCCTGTAAAAACCATAGGTACTGCCATTGTTAAAGTTTTCGATTTAATGATTGCTACAACAGGCTGGAACGAGAAGCGGCTATCTGCCGATGGGCGACCATTTATGGCGATTCACACCCATCCAAATTCACATGCTGGTTACTACCCAGATGCCAAGCAGATGGCTTTAAAACTTCTATTTGATCCAACAACTGGAGAAATTCTTGGCGCACAAGGAGTAGGAATCGAAGGTGTAGATAAGCGTATCGATGTAATTGCCACAGCAATCCGTGGAGACATTACAGCGCCAGAACTAGCAGATCTAGAACTCGCATATGCACCACCATTTGGCTCGGCAAAAGATCCAGTAAATATGTTGGGCTATATCTCGGAAAATCTAATTTCTGGATTACTGGAGACTGCACAATGGAATCAGATCGATAGTTTCGTCGAAAAGGGTTTTGATCTAATTGACGTTCGCTCATCTGAAGAATTTTCCAGAGGCGCGATTCCAGGCGCAGTCAACATGCCAATTGATGAGATCAGAGATCGAATTTCTGAACTCACAAAAAAGAACATTTTGGTTAACTGCCAAGTTGGTCAACGTGGACACACGGCAACTATGTTGCTTAAGGAACTTGGCTTTAATGCAGTAAATCTAGATGGGGGATACCTCACCTGGAGTAATTCACCAATCGCAAATAAGGAGAAAGCACATGTGTAGCCGTACAACTTGTAGAAAATGCGGAAAACCTTCATGGTCTGGATGCGGAAACCATATTGAAGTCGCACTAAAAGGCGTTCCAAAGAGTGAACGCTGCCAAGGACATGCCAATGATCCAAAAGAACCTGGCTTGTTAAGTCGTTTGTTTGGCGGAAAAAAATAATCTAATATGCCGAACTGTTTCTCAGCGCTTTTTTCTTGGAGCGCAAGGCGATGGATAGTTGCAGCTATTGCTGCAGTTTCTACCTATCTTGTAGTCGGATTGCCAACGGCGGTCATTGAAAACCCAGTCTTTGGTAGAGCTGTTGATGTGACACCGTGGTCAGTTCCGGTACTAGTAATCACCAGTGTTCTGTCTGGCTTGCTAGTCGCTAGCTACTTCAGAAACGATGTAATTACCCCCGAAGAAAAATCAATAAAAATAGGTGGCGTAGGTGCAATTCTCTCGTACTTAGCCGTTGGGTGCCCCGTCTGCAATAAGTTAGTCCTAATCGCGTTGGGTTCTACTGGCGCAATTAAATATTTCGCTCCCGTTCAACCTTTTCTAGCATGGCTTGGAGTTCTATTACTGGCATTTGCTGTTCAGCAAAGACTTTCTAAAGAATCTTCCTGCCAAATAACTTTTCCAAAAGATTTAAATCAGAAGGAATCCACAGATATGGTGAATAAGTAAATGGCGAGCGTTAACGTAAAGAGTGCAGAATTTGAAGGCCTTATCGAAAAGGGCGGAATTATGTTCGTCGATTTTTGGGCGGAATGGTGTGGTCCATGCCGCATGTTCGGCCCAGTCTACGAAAAAGTTTCTGAAGAATTTCCTGAGATAACTTTTGCAAAAATCGACACTGAAGCAGAGCGTGAAATAGCAGCAGCAGCTGGCATCAGTTCTATACCAACTCTGATGGCATTTCGCGATGGAGTCTTGCTTTATCGTGAAGCAGGGGCACTTCCTGAGCCTGCGTTGCGCGAACTTATCTCCTCAATTCAGGCAGTAAACATGGATGATATCCGTAAACAAATTGCAGAAGAAGCTGCCCAGCAGAAGAGTGAATAACGTCGATCTAGTGGTCATTTGTTGGGATAAGGTTTAAATATGAAAGCTATTCAGATCACCAAATTTGGCGGCCCAGAAGTACTTGAACTTGTTGATCTTGCGGTTCCAGTTCCAAGCGAATCTGAAGAGTTAATCGATGTCTCTTGTATCGGAATTAACTATGCCGATACCCACCAAACTGAAAACTCTTATCTTTCCAAGCAAGAGCTTCCGCTAATTCCTGGTTTGGAAGTTGTTGGCAAGACCCAATCTGGTAGACGTGTACTAGCCAGTGCAAGTTCCGGGGGATACGCTCAGAAAGTTGTTGCACACAAAGCGATGTGCGTAGATATTCCTGATTCAGTTAGTGACGGACAAGCTGTAGCTATGTTGGTTCAGGGAACTACTGCATGGCATATCTTGAAAACTATGGCGCACGTTCAGCCCGGTGAAACTGTTGTTGTACAAGCAGCCGCAGGTGGCGTTGGCTCAATTGCGATTCAGCTTGCAAAGATGTGGGGCGCAAAGGTAATTGCCGTTACTTCGAGTGAAGCCAAGAATGATTTAGCTAAATCACTTGGCGCAGATGCAGTTGTCGATGCAAATTCAACAGATCTTCCCGCTGCGATGATGGCTGCTAATGGCGGAAAGAAAGTAGACATTGTTTTAGAGATGGTTGGCGGGAAAACTTTTGATGCCAGCCTTGAAGTACTTGCACCTTTTGGTCGGTTGATTACCTACGGAATGGCTTCACGTACTGCGCCAACTCCAATTCATCCAGGCGCACTCATGGGCGGAT
>JBEBBQ010000036.1:0-3643 GCA_041158325.1 Actinomycetota bacterium
ATTTGGTTGATATCCGTGGAGCTGATGAATACAACGGCAAGATCTTTGCAGCATCAGGATTCCAAGAACTCGCTATTCGCGCGGGCCACATCCCGGGGGCAGTAAATGTACCTTGGGGTGCGAACGTTAATGCTGATGGTACCTTCAAGACCGTCGCTGAGCTAAAGAAGATTTATGCAGACAAGGGCATCGATGGCAAGAAAACAATCATTACCTATTGCCGCATCGGTGAGCGTTCATCTCTTACCTGGTTCGTACTTAGCGAAATCCTCGGATACGAAGTCAAGAACTATGACGGTTCTTGGACCGAGTACGGCAATGGCGTTGGTAATCCAATTAATAACCCTGCAGGAACTATTTGGGGAGCAGCGTAATTAGCGCAGTTACTAACTTTGGTAGAGGTTCTGGAGATTCTGGAACCTCTACTGAGGTCTCTACCTGGAGCAAAAGCGATTCGATAAGAACAGGGCTAGCAGCCTTGTTGGTCGTTGGATTGCTCGTCACCGCATACCAACTCAGCGATAACGAAGGAACCGGAACCAACGCAGCGCTATCTCTGTTAATTGGAAGCGCCCTGGGCATCGCATTTGAGAGAGGCCGCTTCTGTTTCTTCTGTATCTTCCGAGATGCCATAGAAGATCGAGATACGACTCCGTTCTTATCTATCCTTAGCGCGATTGCGGTCGGTGCAATTGGTTACGCAGTTATCTTCGGACAGTTTTTACCCGATACAAGTTCTGATCGTCTTCCTCCTAACGCGCATATTGGACCAGTTAGCACAGCGTTAGTTGCAGCCGGCCTAGCTTTTGGAATCGGTATGGCTCTCTCTGGTGCCTGCATTAGCGGCCATCTCTATCGCATCGGCCAAGGTTCCCTCCGCGCATACCCAGCGCTATTCGGTTCGTTAATCGGCTTTGGACTCGGTTTTAAGAGTTGGAACACTTTGTACTCAAAATCGATAAGTGATGCCCCTACAGCATGGTTTCCACATTATCTCGGTTACGGCGGATCACTCGCGCTAACTCTTTTCTTATTGGGTCTAATCGCAGTTGTTGCAATTAAATTTGGTAAGAACTCCACGCCACTTTCAAATCCAGTAGCGGCCAGGATCGATCTCGCAAGTGTGCGCCAATCGTTGCTAATCAATCGTTGGCGGCCACTGACAACCGGTGCGATATTCGGCGTAATCGGAACCTTTGCTTACTTGCGGATAGAGCCCCTTGGTGTAACTCGCCAAATAAGTACAACTTCTCGTACATACTTCGAAGGCCAAGGATGGATTCCACAAAATCTAGATGGTTTGGATTTGATGGCTGGTTGTATCGCAGTTGTTTCTACGGCGATCGTAAATAACGGCTGGTTAATTCTTGGAATCGTCATCGCATCTTTTGCCGCAGCGTTGGCAGGAAATCGCTTTAAATTCCAGCAGATAACCTGGCGCAACGGCTTAACCGCTCTTATTGGTGGATTGCTTCTCGGTTGGTCCTCGATGATCGCACTCGGTTGCACTGTCGGTGTCCTGCTCTCAGGAACTCAATCATTTGCACTCTCTGGCTGGGTATTTTTTGCAACCGCCTTTACTGGAGCCTGGATCGGGATAAAGCTAAAGCTCCATAAGCTTTAAAGGGCCCTAACTAGGGTAAGTAGAGAGTTACCGCTAGATTCTTACCGTGGATTTCAAATTAATCGCTGCGGCAATTGGAATTCTCTTTGTCTTTATATACGCATTTGGCTCTGGAATTTGGGTTTCATCCTCACCTGGTTGGTATGCATCTCTAAACCGCCCTTCTTGGCAACCACCGAGCGCCATTTTCGGTCTTATCTGGCCATATAACTTCGCAGTTCTTGGAATCGCCGCATATCAAGTATCCAGATCATTAACTAAATTGGAAAATGTCACTTGGTTGGTTTTCTTTGGTTTGAGCGTGATCACCGCTTTAATCTGGGCTTATCAATTCTACGTTCCACATAATTTTCTATATGCCTCAACAGCATTGACTTTGACCGCAGTTCTGACAATCCCAGTACTTGTCCTGACCTTCAGAGCGTCTTTAACAATGGGATTATTGCTTGTGCCATATCAAATCTGGGTAGCAATTGCCGCCAGCCTAGCTTGGGGATACTTAGCCAAAAATTAACTTTTCATCGGCATTATTTAGACAGCGATTACTTCCAAGATCCAAGGATTAACCCCATCACTCGGCGTTAGCGCACACGGATGTTTTTCTGAAACGATCGCATAAAGATCTTCTGGGGTCTTAGGCACAGACCTTGATTGCAAGAGCGCCCTCGCAATTTCACCGCGCGTCTTCTTAGACATATGAGTAACAACTTTGCGCTCGCCATCGACCACGGTTGATACCGCAATCTCAACTGTCTTATCTATGGGGGAATGCCAAACTGTTTTATAAGTCGATGAACGGCAGTCCACGATTAGCGGGGTCTTAATTGGGTCCAGAACTGCGGCCACGCGATCGCGCATGGCGTTGTTATCGATCTTGGCTTTGTAGCTCTCGATCAACTGGTCGGGGCGCACCGCTCCGTACTTGGCTGAGATGATCACAACTGCGCTCGCCGCCCTTTTGCGCGCCGCTGGGCTTAACGTGGCCCAGCCCAGCGCCTGGTAGAGCACGCCGGTGTAGACGTTGATCGCCGACGTTGGCTTGCTGGTCTCAACCTTCTTCTCGGAAGGCGGCAGCAGGATCAACACCTGGGCATCCTGCCCTTCTTACGCCTAACTAGAACGCGACACGCCTAAAGGCGCTGTCCAGCTCCACGCGACACGCCTATAGGCGTTGTCGGTGCTGCCTGCTACCTTTCGAACAGATGTTCGGATAAAGTTATCCCTGCACAACCAGAGCGGTTCCACAGTTACCGCCCACAGGCTCTCTATAAGCCTCGTAGGCCGTCAGTGAAGTTCCGTACCTTCTGGGCCGAATACCAACGAATATGCGCAACGCATAGACGTTCTTAATCTAAAGGAGCAAAACGTGGCTGCTGATAAAGCAAATAAAGCCGAAGAGAAGAACACCTCCGATCGCCAAAAGGCGCTCGACACCGCACTAGCCCAGATTGAACGTCAGTTTGGTAAGGGCTCAGTTATGAAAATGTCTGATCGTCAAAATGCGATCATCGAAGTTATTCCAACTGGTTCTATCGCACTAGATATCGCACTCGGTATCGGCGGACTACCACGTGGACGTATCGTAGAAATCTACGGACCAGAATCTTCAGGTAAGACAACACTTACTTTGCACGCAATTGCCAATGCCCAAAAGGCCGGCGGTATCTGCGCATTTATCGATGCAGAGCACGCATTCGATGCCGAATACGCAAAGAAGCTCGGCGTTGATATTGATGCACTTCTTGTTTCACAACCAGATACTGGCGAACAAGCGCTTGAAATCATGGATATGTTGATCCGTTCCGGTGCACTTGATCTCGTCGTCGTCGACTCAGTTGCCGCTCTTGTTCCTCGCGCTGAAATCGAAGGCGAAATGGGCGATTCACATATGGGCTTGCAAGCACGCCTTATGTCACAAGCGCTTCGTAAAGTCACTGGTGCGCTTCACCAATCAAAGACAACCGCGATCTTTATCAACCAGCTCCGCGAAAAGATCGGCGTCTTCTTCGGTTCACCAGA
>JBEBBQ010000037.1:0-3663 GCA_041158325.1 Actinomycetota bacterium
CCAGGAGCTAGAACAATTATCTGATTTAACTTGGCCGGCAGATGAGATTAAAGAGATCGGTAAATGGCGATTGAGAATCTCAGATGGTTTCACAATGCGCGCAAATTCAGTGTTGCCAACAGGTGCTGGGCCATTAGGAGAACCAAATATAGATTTAGAAACTGCAGTTGATGAAGTCATAAAGATTTATCAGGCAGCTGGACTTACTCCAACATTCACATTGCCGTTACCGATTTATGAGGAACTTGATAATTACCTAGCGGGACTTGGCTGGAAAGTTAAGATTGGCGCAGAATATTTAGTGAACGATATTCCAGAGTACTTGGCAGATGAAAGCTTAGATTTTAAAGTTGCGATTAGCTCTGAGCCATCACCAGAATGGCTAGCTGTTCAAGGCGATCATCAACTGGAAAGAATAATGCGAAACTATCCAGCGCAATATGCCGCAGTAAAAAATAAAGGCAAGTTAGTTGGAGCCGGAAGAATTGCGACCTTTGAAAAATGGTCGCTGGCAACCCGAGTATTTGTTGACCCAGAATTTAGAGGGAAAGGCATCGGTACTCTGCTGATGCGCGCACTTATGGCCGCCGCAAGAGATGAAGGTGCAACTAAAGTTGGCTTACAGGTAGATAGCGAAAACGGAGCAGGGCTGGCGCTATATAAATCTATGGGCTTTCGTTTCCATCATTCCTATAACTACCGAGTTCTTTTGGATCAAAGTAAATGAATAACTTTGCGATCTACAACACCCAGAGTCGAGTTCTACAGACAGTAAATGTCTCTGGCAGACCAGTTCATATCTACTGCTGTGGACCTACTGTTTATCGTGATGCCCATGTCGGAAACTTAAGAACATTTCTCTTATTTGACCTGATCTCACGGACGCTCAAGCTATCGGGGATGGATGTCCTACTAATTCAGAACATAACCGATGTAGGCCATATGTCAGAAGATTTTGAAGGCGAAGATAAGATGCTTAGCCAAGCGAAATTAGAAAAGACAGATCCATTTGAAGTTGCACGTAAATATGAAGAGAAATTCCATACCGATCTAGCGCGATTAAATATTGCACCCGCTGACAGTTACCCAAGAGCAAGTGAAACTATTCCCGGAATGCTTTCGAGTATTCAGGCGCTAATTGATAATGGAAGTGCCTATGTTGGCGAAAGTGGATCGGTCTATTTCAGTGCGCAGACATATCCAAGTTACGGTGCAATTAGCGGCAACCGCCTAGATTCGCTAAAGCCCGGACACCGCTACAAATACTCAGATGATGGCGAAAAGAAGTTTCACGCCGATTGGGCGCTCTGGAAATCAGCGGGTAATCGCACGGAAATGGTTTGGGATTCTCCCTGGGGTCGGGGATTTCCAGGATGGCATATTGAGTGCACCGCAATGTCACTCGATCTTCTAGATAGCCATGTAGATATCCACGTAGGCGGAATTGATCTTCGCTTCCCACACCATGAAAATGAACGAGCACAGTCCAATTCGATAATCGGACGTGAAGCTGTTGACCTTTGGGTTCATGGCGAACATCTGCTCTTTGAAGGCCGCAAGATGTCAAAGAGCGCCAATAACGCCGTCCTTGTTGAAGATCTAATCACGCAAGGTTTAGATCCACTTTCATTACGCCTTGCGCTGATGGAGAATCGATATAGATCTCAAATGGATTTAACTTGGGATTCACTTCGCGCCGCCAATTCGACGCTTAACCGCTGGCGTAACGCTATGGCTGGTTGGGGAAGCTCAGAAACCGTTGGTTTTGACTCCGAAATCCATGCGGCCTTCCTTGCAGATTTAGATACTCCACGGGCCATTCTTAGATTGCGTGCTGTCGAAAAAGATCAAGTGCTAACACCAACACAGAAGCGCGAAATCTTTAACTATGCCGACCAAGTTTTTGCATTAGATCTATCGCGAGTTGTTGAGGTGAAGCCCCTTTCCACAGAACAAAAAGAGTTGTTGGAAAAACGAGCGACGGCTCGATCTGAAAAGAATTGGGGCGAGAGCGATCGGCTTCGCGATTTACTAAGCCTTGATGGAATCGTAGTAAGTGATAGCCCAGAAGGTCAGAGCTGGAGTTGGATTAATTAGCCGGCAAAAGCAGCGCGGTAATAATTGCGATAAATGAAAGCACTAAAAAGTAATTGCCTAAAGAATCTCCCTGAATAAAGATCTCTTTGCCATTTCCAAATGAAGCTCCACGACTAAAGATAAAGATCCAAGCCAGCGTTGCTAGAAACTTGTACCTGCGTTTTCCATATCGTCTGCCTACCGCCCAAATCGCGGTGAAAGTTCCCAGAACTGCCAAGGCTAAGCCGAAAGGAGGTAGAAAGAGATGGAGAAATACTGCGGAAACACCAGTTGCTGCTCCAGCCAAAAGAGAAGCAATAACCTTCATTTAAAGTTTTACTCCGGCAAAGAGATCGCGCTCTCGTCCGTTTTCATCAAACGGCTCTGATTTTTCACCACGAACTAATGTGTAGTACTCATCTCCCCAAACTTGAAGCCCTAAATTATTTGATAGCGCAAAGAAAGGCCCATCTGTAGAAATTTGAGTCACGTGGGCCTTCATGGCAGCCATCTTCTTCTCTACCTGCGAATTACCATCAATAAGGGATGTGACAAATTTATCGTCTTTAGCGAAAGGTAGATCATCAACGCTTTCGGCTCCGAAGAAATCTGATCCAAGTTCTTTCATCTTGGCCATGCTTTCGGCAAGAACAGATTTTGGCATTGTGTTCCAATAAATTTTTTGAATCTGCCAAGCAGATTTATCTGCCGCAAGCATTGCAATGCGGTGCGCCTGTATGTGATCGGGGTGGCCATATCCCCCAATTTCATCGTAGGTAATCAGAATGTGCGGCTTTACTTCATCAATCACCGAGATCAGATATTGAGTTGCCTCTTCCATATCTGCCTGCCAGAAAACATCGGGGCGGTTATTAGGTTCGGTTCCCATCATTCCGCTATCTCGGTAAACCTTTTTTCCTTCTGCCAAGAAACGGAAGTCGGTTACGCCCAATTCCTTCATGGCAGCGGATAGCTCAGAAATTCGATGCTCACCTAATTTATCTTCTGCGCTGCTCGCATAGTGAGCTAGTTCAGGAACGAGAATTTCGCCTTCTTCACCGCGCGTGCAGGTAACTAAAGTTACAGATGCACCAAGTTCTGCGTACAGCGCCATTGTGGCGCCATTGTTTATCGTCTCATCATCCGGGTGGGCGTGTACTAGTAAAACGCGATAACCCTGATATGAACTCTTCATTAATAAACCGGCAGCGATGTATCAATTTGCTTGGCCCAGGCAATTACTCCGCCTGAAACATGTGAGGCATCAGCAAAACCTGCACCCTTAAGGATTGCCAGACATTCCGCTGACCGAACACCACTCTTGCAGTGAAGGATAATTGGCTTATCTTGCGGTAAATCTGCCAGAACAGTTCCGTCTAGGAAACCCTGCTTAGGTATCAAATGTGAACCTGGGATTCGAACGATTTCAAACTCGCTTGGCTCACGCACATCAATTAGATAGAAATCTTCTTTGCCATCAATCTTTGATTTGAGTTCAGAGACTGAAATTGTCGAATCTTTGACCGCGACTTCTGCAGCATCCGAAAGGGTTCCGCAGAATGCTTCATAGTCCGGCAGTAATTCGGT
>JBEBBQ010000038.1:0-4712 GCA_041158325.1 Actinomycetota bacterium
CGGCTGCAAGTGGCAAGCCACCTGCGATTCCCTTTGCGGTAACGATCATGTCAGGAACAACGCCTTCATCTTCACACGCAAACATATTTCCCGTGCGTGCAAAACCTGTTTGAACTTCATCGGCGATAAAGACGATTCCCTTTTCAGTTGCAAACTTAGAAAGTCCAGGTAAGAAACCCTTTGGCGGAACGATAAATCCGCCCTCACCTTGAATTGGTTCGATGATTATCGCTGCAACGTTATGTGCGCCAACTTCTTTCTCAATCTTTGAGGTAACAATCTCTAAGTAATCCTGCGCCATAGTGGCGAGGTTGCCTTCGTAGTGGAATGAGTAAGGCATTGGCATGCGATAGATCTCGTTAGCGAATGGACCAAAGCCTTCTTTATACGGAACGTTCTTGGCAGTCAGCGCCATAGTTAGGTTTGTACGGCCGTGATAAGCATGTTCAAAAACAATTACCGCTGGGCGCTTCGTTGAATGGCGAGCAATCTTGATTGCATTTTCAACGGCTTCTGCACCAGAGTTCTGCAAAATAGATTTCTTCTTATGTGTGCCTGGCGTCAAACGGTTAAGCGCTTCGCAAACTTCGACATAACCCATATATGGAGCGGTGGTGAAGTTGGTATGTGTAAATGCCTGCACTGCCTCGACAACGCGTTCGACAACGCGAGGAGCTGCGTTACCGACGTTAACAACGCCGATACCTGCACCTAAATCGATAATGCGATTGCCATCAACGTCCTGCAAGATTGCGCCTTCGCCACGTTCGATAAAGGCAGGAATCGCCATTCCGAGTCCTGCTGAAACTGCCTCTTTACGACGTGCGATTAACTCCTGCGACTTAGGCCCTGGAATTTCAGTGGCCAAGTGACGTGATTGCGGAAGCGGGTCCTTTGAGGTCATAGGTAAATTGTAGAGCCTCTTTTTAACTTCTGTGGCGCAACGAGTTAGGCTCAGACAGTGGAGAGTAATTCTGAACTACGTCGCAGCGCTCCGCTGCTTGATGCATATCTAACTTACTTTGAGGCAGATCACACTCCATTTACCATTCCTGGACATAAACAAAGAGCTTCCCAAATTGATACAGGGCTAGGTGCCGTAGTTGATTCAGATATTCCGCTCTACGGTGGTTTAGATGAAATTAAGTTAACTAATCAAGTTTTGGCGAAAGCCGAAAAACTTGCAGCCACTTTATGGGGCGCAGATTTTGCGCGTTTTTCTACCGGCGGATCAACCCACGCCAATCAAGCCGTTATCTTGGCTCTCGGAAAACCTGGCGACAAGGTCGCTATTTCTCGCACAGCACATCGCTCTGTTCTAAGCGCTCTCGTTCTTGCCGGTCTTGAACCGATTTGGATGAGCCCAGAAATTGATTCTGTAACTGGTGTACCAATCGGAATTGCGTTAACCGAGTTAGAGAAAGCACTTACACAGAATCCGGTCGCAGTTCTATTAACCGAACCTGGTTATCTCGGAACGCTCTCTGACTTAAAACCCTTGATTGCTGTTGCACACGAAAGATCAATTCCGGTAATTGTTGATGCAGCTTGGGGCGGACACTTTGGTTTTCATCCAGATCTTCCTGCACATGTAATTTCACAAGGCGCAGATGCCTTAATTACTAGCGTTCACAAGGCGCTTCCTGGATATAGCGCTTCTGCGCTGTTGCTTGCCAGTACTAAATTCATTAGCGCCGAAAAACTTGAGCAGAGCTTTGAAACAACCCACACCACGTCTCCAGCTGGCGCTCCCCTGGCATCTATTGATGCGGTTCGGGCGCTGCTGCAAACCCGTGGTCCTGAATTACTGGGAGCGCTAATCGAAAATGTGGCGCAATTTAAATTAGCGGTGCAGGCAAACTTCGATCTGCCAATCTTCTTAAATCCAAGTGACTTTCCTGCAGGAAGGTTTGATCCGGTAAAGGTCGTGCTGCGGGTTCAGCAACTTGGCGCTGCAGGCGTTGAAATAGAGCGCGCACTTATTGGTCAAGGTTTTCGCGTTGAAATGGCCGATAACGACACAATTGTTTTCCTGGCTACTTTGGCCGATACCAAAGAAGATTTCCAGGCACTGGCTATGACCGTGGTTCCGATCCTCAAAAAGTTACAGAACGCACAGCGCCAGAGCGCAACCGCGCTTAGTTGGTCAGTGGTGCCACAGATTGCTACTTCGATGCGTGATGCCTATTTTGCAAAGACCGAAATGGTTGCTGCAAGCGATGCGATTGGTCGCATCTCAGCAGATCTCATCGCTCCATATCCACCAGGGGTGGCAGTTGTCGCACCCGGTGAAGTTCTAACGGAACAGATTGTCAGCGGCCTTAGCGCATCTCAAAAAGCAGGCGTTCGCATTGCTTATGCCACAGATCCAACGCTAAAGAGTTACAGAGTAGTAAAGAAGTAATTACGCCTGGTTAGCAAATTTCTTTAACGCATCTCCATAAAGCCTAAATACGGTCCAGTCATCCATCGCGACTGCCCCAAGTGATTTATAGAAATCTATGGATGGCGTATTCCAATCTAAAACCCACCATTGGAAGCGCTCATAATCGCGTTCTACACAGAGTTGCGCCAATGTTTTCATAAATCCTTTGCCGATTCCATGCCCGCGATATTCCGGCTGTACGAATAGATCTTCCAAGTAAATGCCAGGCTTGCCGAGCCAGGTTGAGTAATTTAAAAACCAGAGCGCGATACCAACAATTTTTCCATCAACTTCAGCAACATGACAGAAGGCAACTGGATGGCTGTTAAAGAGCGATTGCTCTATTTGTTCGATAGTTGCAACCATTTCATCTGGAGCTTTTTCGTAGACCGCTAGCTCGTATATCAAGCGATGAATATCAGAAGTGTCTTCAGGTGTTGCCAGTCGAATAAGCATGGTTTGAGTTTAGGGGAAAAGAAAAACGGCCAGGTTTCCCTGGCCGTTCTCCCCTCGTGGATAGGTTAAAAATTAACCGATCTTCGCTACTAGCTCCTGAGCCTTCTTTAGGAATGCTCCGTCTAGAACGCTAAAGCCAAGTGCTTCGCCCTTGTCCTTCGCGCATGCAGGACTCAAGATAAATGATGCAAGTGACTTAACAGCAGCCGCCTTGTTCTTATCTGAGTAGTTTGTATCAACCAACATGTAAGAAACGATACCTAGTGTGTAGGCACCAGCTTCTTTTGTCGCGTAATCAAATGACATGATTCCGTTGGCATCAATTGAAGCCTGTGAAAGGAATGCTGATGTTGTTACTGAGTTTGGCTCTACAGCATTTCCGGCGTTGTTAATTACGTGTGCAACTTTTAGTTTGTTTGCTACAGCGTAGTTAACTTCTGCGAATGTGATTGAGTAAGGAGTCTTACCAGCTAGTTGTGAAACGCCAGTTGATGATGATGCTCCAACGATACGTCCCAAGTTCTCAGGTGCGTTGATATTTCCTGGGAATGAAGTTGTGAAGACTGCTGCTTTTGCCTTTGTCCAAACTGTTGGGGCTGACTTGTTTAGGTAGTTAGTGAAGTTTTCAGTTGTACCTGATGAGTCTGAACGGTAGATAACCTTGATTGGCTTATCTGGAAGTGTGTAACGAGTTGTTGTTGGAATCTTTCGTGCAACTACTGGGTCGCCGTTTGAATCCTTAACAACTGCACCGTTCTTTGTCTTGTAAACAATTCTGTCGTAGGCACGGTTGTTATCTTTGATGATTGCTGGATCGTTCCAACGTGTGATTGTGCCTGAGAAGATACCGGCAATTGTTGATGCTGAAAGTGAAAGTGTGTTTCGTGATGGCAGGTTGTGCAGGATTCCGATAGGTGCTGCAACTACTGGTGCGTGAATAATGCTCGCGCGCTTTGATGCTGCTGTGTGTGCTGCATCTGAGAACCAGAAATCACCAACTGCGCGATCTGAGTTCGTGCGACCAGCGCCTGAACCTGATGATGCATAAGTAAATGAGTGACCTGAAGCTGTTGCAAATGGAGCCTTGCACGCTTCGATTAGGAGCGCTGGAAATGAGGCGCCTGAACCAGATAGTTCAACTGCATGAGCTGGAGTTGAAGTTACCAACCCAAAGGCAAGTGCGACTGCTGCAGATTTTGCAAGCATTGAAACTTTCATTAATTTTCCCCTTATTAGATTTAGGTGACGTGCAAGGGAAAAACTATGCGTGATGGGTTAACAGAACCCACTTTTCAAGCAAACGCAGATCAACTGTTAAGTGAACAGCAGGTTACGACTATCCGAAGCGGCCGGTTACGTAATTTTCGGTGCGTTGATCCTTCGGCTGCGAGAAGATCTCACTGGTACGAGAAACCTCGATCATTTCTCCTGGACCGCCATCTGATAAGAAGAATGCGGTGTAGTCAGAGACGCGAGCTGCCTGTTGCATATTGTGAGTAACGATGATGATTGTCATCGAATCTGAGAGTTCGCGGATAGTTTCTTCAATGCGCAGCGTTGAACCAGGATCCAACGCAGAACATGGCTCATCCATCAATAACACTTGTGGGCTAACTGCCAAGGCGCGTGCGATACACAGGCGTTGCTGTTGGCCACCCGAGAGTGATCCGCCATGAGCGCCAAGGCGATCTTTAACTTCGTTCCAAAGACCGGCGCGAACCAAGCAAGATTCAAGTAGCTCGTCTTTATTTTCAACTTTAATCTGGGCAAGCTTTAAACCAGATAAAACATTCTCGCCAATGGTCATTGAAGGAAATGGATTTGGCTTCTG